>WLTJ01000005.1 GCA_009705435.1 Actinomycetota bacterium
AGATTTTCGAAGTCAATGACATTGATATCGGCGCGCAGTCCGACTGCGAGACGTCCGCGATCGTTCAAACCGTACAAATCTGCATTACGGCTCGTCTGTTTCGCCACCAAGAACTCCAATGGGATGCGTTCACCGAGATGACGATCACGAGCCCAGAACGTCAATTGAGTTGTCGGCATCGTCGCATCACAGATGAGGGTCACATGCGCTCCAGCATCCGAGAGACCAGTCACGGTTTCTGGGTGCATCAGCATCTTGCGCAAAACCTCTTGGCTTTCATGCACATTCGCTCCACCCATCAGGGCACACATCGCGGCACCGTTTTGCTCGAGCATGTAGTCGTACAACAGACTCAAAACATTTTCGCCCGTGGATGCTGCCCGTGAACCGAGCATGTTTGACGGGTCTGGTTCGTAGTCAACTGGGTCCGCTAGCGGATACATGAAACTGGCCGCGTTTTGAAAGAGTTGATACATGTTGGCCATCGAACCTGGTTGGTCAACAGGTACGTCACCTTCGGACATGATCGCCGCTTTGACTCCTGGCTTAGCCATTTCTCGCGCTCGCTCAGCCAAAGATAAATGCGTCAACTTCATGTACGTCGGTCGACGCTGGAATGCGTGATAGCCCGACAACCCCGAGGCCAATCCGATCGGCCGTGATGGAACCTGCGGAAACAATTGCGCCCCTGTTTGATTAGCGGTGACAACCATTTCCAGCAGTCGTTCCCAAGTATCTGGGGCGTAATCGGGTGATTGAACCAAGGTGAATGTGACCTTGCGTCCACTTTGACGAGAAAAATCGGCCATCAATGTCAGTTCGGCTTCGGGAGTTGTGCGTTCTCCACCAAGGCCTTCCAACTTGCCGACAGTTCCCGCGGGAATCATTTCAAAGACGCCTCGCCCTGCGCGTCGCATGGCCTCTGCGATCGCCGAAAGTTCTTGATCAGGAGCAAAGGTTCCAGGTACTGGTGAACCGTCAAGGGCGCGATGCCCGATAGTACGCGAGGTACTAAAACCTACGGCTCCAGCAGTGAGCGCTTGCGTCACGAGACGTGCCATTTCGTTCAGATCCTCATTGGTGGCATCGAGATTTTCTTTACCCCGCTCACCCATCACGTAATACCGCAATGCGCCATGAGCAACCTGTGCTCCGATATCCAAGGAATACCGACGACTGGCGATGTAATCCATATATTCGGGGAAGGATTCCCACTGACCCCACTCAATGCCTTCATATAAAGCAGTGCCCGGAATATCCTCAACGCCTTCCATGAGTTCAATCAGTGCCTTTTCGCCACCTGGACGCACCGGCGCAAAACCTACACCGCAGTTACCCATCACGATTGTCGTGGCACCATTACCAGCCGAGGGATCCATGACTTCGTCCCAACTCACCTGACCGTCGTAGTGGGTATGGACGTCAACCCAACCTGGCGTGACTATGGCTCCATCGGCGTCAATAACTTCGCGAGCCGATTCGGTGATCGAACCTCCGACCTCAACGATCAACCCATCGCGCACGCCAACATCGCCCTGCCGTCGAGCATCACCCGAACCATCAACGATCGTTCCACCCTTAATCACGTAATCCAGCATCATGACCCCCCAGTCAAAATCTTACGAAGGGTAAGTTAGCCCACGATCAGCCAATTAGTCGTGCTCTAGAAGCCCGGCCTCTTTGGACCATTGCCAATGCATCCGGCCATGTCCAGCATTGGCCGCAAGAACTCCGCCGACGGTGCCATCAGCCCATGGCGCACCAGGCAAAGTTTCGGCTAATTGCTCGTCAGAAAGTTCACTCAGCAATTGCAATGTCACAGAACGGGCACTGGCCGTTATGGCGATTGCTGCGCTCAAGGTGATACCGCTATGTTGCACCTGCCACTCTTCAGTCATTGCGTGCACCGTGGCCATAATTTGCTCGACGGTGCGGGGCTGTCCCGAGGCATCGGTGCGCAGACCAACAGGATTACTGTCGCCGCCAATGTGGCGCCGAATCATCGCCGCGAAGTTGCGCTCAATCAGAGCAAGGTGCACAAAATGGTCGGTGGCCGTCCACATATTGGAGGCATCATGTTCGCTGGGTGTCAAAGGACGCACAAGTTGCTCTTCAGAAAGTTCGCTCATCGCCTTCAACAGCCAGACCCGGTCATTATTCAGCGTGGTCTCTATCTCAATGCGGTTCATGCATCCCCCTCAACATGGTCAGTCTCACTCATATCACAGAGGATAACGACTCAAGGATCGGACATACATCTTTGGCGGACCAAGGCTTTGGTCATCATCACTGGAGCGGGTGACGGGAATCGAACCCGCATGATCAGCTTGGAAGGCTGAGATTCTAGCCATTGAACTACACCCGCATATTGCGTCTCTATCGTATCCGCACGCCAAGGGTTCGCCACGGGTTAGTCCAACTTTCGCGCCTGTCCGAGGACCGTTTTATGGGCTCATCGTGGGCATTGAGCCCCGTTGGCGAAACTCGTCAACTGTCAACTCAAAGATATCTTCGAGGCCATCGATCTCATCAACTTCTTGACCCACACAGGTAAACCCCATTTTGCGAATCAATTGTTGAGAGGCAATGTTATTCACGCCGACTTGATAGCGAAAAACCTTCACACCCGGGTCCGCAGTCGCCCACGTCCACATGCCCAGCAACGCTTGCGTTGCATATCCCTGTCTTTGAAAAAGTTTCTCAACTCCAATACCGATTTCTAACATCCCCCGCTGATCAGGTGGTCCATGAAAACTTGTACTGCCGATCACGACACCAGTTGAGCGAAGCACCATCAAGCGCACAAACCATTTGTTCACAGTCTCATCTGCTTTAATCTGCGGGACGCGCCAACGTAGTGGGCCATCTTGTGACATCAGGACGCGATGTGGATTCGTAAATGATGCACCCGAAAAAAGACGGGGATCATCCGGCGTTTCGAAAAGTGCCACAGTGTCGGCAGCGCCAAGATGAACAAGATCCAAATGCTGCGTCACAATCACAGGCTGGGTGTCATTGTTCATATCAAGTGACCATCATAATTTATGTGACCATATCCATGGTGACTACTACAACTGCGACAGTGCACCAGCAAGTCCCGCCAAACTCATGGGCATCACCCATCCCGCAACCGTCACGATGTCGCCTTGAGCGATGTCTTGCTCACAGCTGAATGCGAATAGTTGGTCCCGCTCGCTGATTGGCGCACCTACCGACAACAATTGCAGGGTTTTTCGAGCATGAGCCACAGTCTCGGGCGCAGCCCCAATAACCGACTCTCCGAGTTCAATCATCTGCTGATCAATAAATGAAATCCACGGCTGAGCAAACGCCACATCACTTGGTAGCAGCGTCACCGAAGGCATACTCGTTGAGGTTGATGTGCTGATTAATGTCGGCGATGTCGTCGTTGAAGAAAGTTCATCAGCGCCAGGGGCAGTAGTTCCGTCACCACACGCTGATATCAGGCCCGCTAACGCTGCCAAACTTGTCCCGCGATCAAAAAACTGACGGCGACTTATAGACATTGCCATTACATTCGCTCCTGCAGAGTGCGCGCCAACCGAACCGCGAGGGCAACAATTGTCAAGGTCGGATTTGAAAAACCAGCAGTGGGAAAACTGGATCCGCCCACTGCATACAAGTTGTCAACGCCATGGCATTGAGAGTTCTCATTGACCACACCTTGATCAGCGCTGAGATGCATTCGAGCGCCCCCGAGATGGTGCCCGCCACCCTCCATTGTCTGAAAAGAGATCGGATCACCAAGCGTCATTGGGCCAAAGCCCGCCTTTAATAGTTCGCCGCCCACCAAACCCAGTGAGGTGCGAATGTCGGCGACATCTTGGGCCAGCACTCTCCAGTCCAATCGTGCCCGAACGGCACCGAGATCATCTTTTGCCGAAATAAGAGAGACCCGACTTGCGGAGTTCCAGCGCTGTTCGGTTCGCGCGTATATGCCAATGACTTGCGAACCAGTGCCTCCAAGTGCCGCTGGTTGAGTTGACTGCCAGAGACTCTGTATGGCATCTCCGTGCAGTGCTTCACGCGGAATCGTCTGCAGCGGCTCAAGTGTGAAAGAAGTGTTCATCATGCCTCTTTCTGCCGAGACCTCCTCGCTCAGGCCAACGCCCACCTTGAACTGTGTGCCGTCAATGTCCTTGGGATAACCAATGACACCATCTAGATCCTCGGGAGTGTGGTCACCGCACAGCACCGCCCCAACTGCGCCGTGAGGATGTTCCAGAAAACCAAGTCCCAGATTTCCGCTGCGATTGATCTGCTTTTGTGACTGAGCCGCTATCAAAAGTTGGCGTACATTTTCTATTCCACCACCGGCAAGTACAAAGCACTTTGCTGATAATTCAAAATCAAGTCCGTTTTCATTTTTGATGTGTACTAAGGACGCTCGAGGCGAAGAAGTTTTATCCTCAAAAGTGAAGCCCATGCAATTCGCCCCGAAATAAATTTTTACGGGAGATTTACTCAACCGCGAGCGATAGTAACTTGCGAATCGGAGTTGTTTCGGAAATCGCCACACTGGTGTGGCCAAAACATCCGTTGCTTTCACGAGAACCGGTAAATCGGCTTCAGTTGTCAAGGTTTCGGCATCAAAAAGATCGCGTCCAAGCGTGCACAACTCCATGGCACGCTGATAGTCAGGTTCTAGATCGCTTCGCTGAAAGGGCCAACCCTCGCCCAGCCCATTGCTTCGCTGAGTGAAGACATTTTCCTCAAGGCGACGGCACCATCCAACCCAGTGATTGGTTGTTCCACCGAAATAGCGCAGTCGCCAGCGATCTAATGCGGGATACGAGAATCCCTCACTTGTTGAAACTTCACCTTGATAACGATTCTGCGAGAGTTCAGTCCAGGCACCTTGGCCACCCTCGAGAATCGCAACCGATAGCCCAGATTTCTCCAATTCAAGCGCCAAAGTGATCCCGGCGGCTCCAGCACCGACGATCGCCACATCGCAGGCATCTAATTCTTTACGAGTTGATGTAGCGAGATCAATAAACATCTATGACTATTCATAACACCAAAAGCTTGATCCCCCTAAATTTGAGAGGTGGCAACTTCTCATCTCATCAGTAGATACCGTTGAAGCCAATGTCATCACGCCCAATCGCACTCGTTCGTCGTCCCAGTCCCCTTCTTGAGCAAGGCCTAGTCACGCACATTGAGCGAACTCCCGTCAATGTTGAGCTAGCGCTCAAGCAGTGGTCCAACTATGTCGAAGCCTTGCGCCTATGCAAATGGTCAATCATTGAAGTTCCCGCGATCGATGAGTGTCCCGACGGAGTGTTCATCGAGGACACGGTCGTTATCTACAAGGGCGTAGCGATCATCACTCGGCCGGGAAATGATCTGCGTAAACCCGAGGTCGCTGCTATTGGACCGGTCGTCACCGAGGCGGGATGCACTGTTGAGCAAATCGTGGCGCCCGGAACGATGGATGGCGGTGATGTTTTGAAGGTTGGCGACACAATTTATGTAGGTCTTGGTGGTCGCACGAACGCTGAAGGTATCGCACAATTCGCAGCAATTGTTGAGCCTCTCGGGGCAACGGTGATCACCGTTCCGATCTCCAAAGTTCTCCACCTCAAGTCGGCTGTCACCGCCTTACCCAATGGAACAATCATTGGCTTTGAACCACTCGTTGATGATCTGTCACTCTTCCCAGATTTTTTGGCTATGCCTGAGGAATCTGGGGCTCATGTCATCATCGTCGGAGAAAAGCGACTCATCATGGCCAGCGATGCGCCCGAGAGCGCCGAAATGCTTCGTGATATGGGCTATCTGGTCATTGAAGCGAACATCAGCGAGTTCATCAAACTTGAAGGCTGTGTCACGTGCCTGTCGGTGCGTATTCGTTAACTGTCGCTATCTCGCGAATCATCTCGTGGAAGACCGCTAACGGTTCTTCCCACTTCGGACTCAGCAGACCAGCGGAGTAAATACCTGAATCAAGATTACGTTGCACCGCTTCACAGATCCGCACATCTTCTTGCGCCACGACCTCATTCATTTCGACGATTCGCTCAATGTCACCGGCATTCGGCTCAAAAAAGTATTCAAAGAAAAGATCAATGTGATCGGCACCACGCGGGAGCCAACGCTCGACGGCCCAACCTCCCGGCACGACATTGAAAGCGAAAGTTGGGAACAACCATCCGAACATCCCGAACACGCTGTCTTCACGCGCTGGCATGACGTGAACATTCCAGCGTGGATCATCGCCCAAGATGACGGAATAATTACTCGCATCGGCGTCTCGAGCCATTCCCGGGTGCACAGTCGGCACATGGTATCCCTCAAGGAAATTGTCGGCGTAGGTCTTCCAGTTGCAAGCCACTCGGCGCACCACTCGTGAGTGAAAAGCAAAACTCTCAAGATTGAGTTCGGTGAGCGCAGTTGGAAAATCGGCGAGCCACTGCGTGAGTGAACATAATTTTGGGTTCAAGGAGACAAAGATCAGATCGCGAAAACTTTCAACCAAAATCTCTTTGTGTGAATGGTCTTTCAGAACTTCGTAAGCAGTCAAGCAAAGATTTACATCTTGGGAAACAACGATTTCGTGTTCTGCCAACGCTTCGCACAAGACCCCACCCGATGTCGTGAGATCGCAGCGATAGCCAACATGAATCCACGAGTTTTCAAAAATACTCTGCCGTTCATTTTGATAGACCAAGGGGTCGGTGTACCAACCTGCAGCAAGGGTTGGATGAATTGGCACAGTGAGACGCTACTTGTGCTGCTCCATGTATCTCGCCATGGCTTGTTTGCTTTCGGGGTCACGCATCGCATACACGAGCGAATCGGCATCATTTGCGCTCCGACCAGTGCCCGCAATCTCTTCCATAACGGCATTTACTTGTTGTTTTGTTGAACGCAAAGCAAAAAGAGGCTTCGCCGCAAGCGACCGTGCTAATTCGGTCACATGGTTCATTAAATCGTTTTCTTCAACAACACGATTGATGAAACCGATGTCTTTAGCCTCCTGCGCTCCGAACGGCCGACAAGTTAAGACGAGTTCTTTGGTCAGCGCTGGACCGATTTCTCGCACCAGTCGCGGTATCCCGCCCCATGCCAAGGGAATGCCTAAATCAACTTCAGGAATAACGAAAGTTGCACTGACTGTGGCAATACGCAAATCGCATGCTCCCACCAAGACGACTCCCCCTCCGACGCAGTGGCCATGTACCGCGGCAATCGTCAGTTGTGGGACATTTGTCAATGCTTCAGTGGCCAGGCGTCCCAAGTCGGCACTTGTCCGAGGGGATTCACCAACCGTGGCACTCGTAAGATTGCCGAGGTCAAACCCGGCAGAGAAAGTTCGGCCAGCACCTGCGATAGTCACCACGCGGATCTCATCACATGTGTGCAACCACTGGCTCAATCGAATGATCTCTTGTAACAACTCCGTTGAAAGAGCGTTCAGTTTTTTCGGGCGATTGAAGGTCACATGACAATGGCTTTGGTCAACATCAACGAGCAATGTCGCAAAATGAGGAATGTCGACTGTCTGAATAGCGGCCATAGAGATCAGTTTCTCACGAGCAACTTCTACAAAATCCGTCGAACTGCTTGAATCTTGTCAATCGAGGGTAAACGAGAGATGCTCACCGTGGTCCCTGTGTAGGGCGCCACGATCCACTGGGTTGAACTAATAGCGATACCGACGTGTCCGATTTGTTGCGGAGTACGTGATGAGAAGGAAAACACTAAATCACCCTTCTGGATCGGAGTGGTTTTCCAGTCAACGGCGGTTCCATAAGTGGATTGCAACAAACTTTGATGCGGCAGATTTATCTTGACGGTAGCGAAGCTAGCCCGAACTAGCCCCGAGCAGTCATAGGTCAAAGGACCCGCCGTGCCGAAAGCGTAAGGCTTGCCGATTTGGGCCATGGCGAAATCAATGACGGTCTGGATACGTGCATTCACTTTTGGATTGACAGATGCAGGCGCAGGCGCAGGCGCAGACGCCGGTGCAGCAAATAAATGACCAACGGGAAGCTTGACGACTTGGCCAGGCATGATCACGCTCGACTTACTAAAACCGTTGATCTTCAAGAACGATGACAAGGTCACCTGCGCTTTTTGGGCAATTCCCGAGAGAGAATCATTTTTAACGACTGTGTAGGTGGTACTTGTGCTTGATGCAATGCTCGTTGACGAAGTTGGCAATTTGATGATTTGGCCAGGCATGATCAATGAACTGAGAACAAAGTTGTTGACTTGCAAAAGCCCAGCAAGATTGACTTTTGTTTTTCGAGCAATACCGCTGAGCGAATCGTTCTTGGTAACGGTGTACGTCAAAGATGAAGGAGTCTCTGAACTGAGTCCGTTGGATGGAGACTTGGCTAAGGCGCCGGGCACTCCAACAAGGCCTAAAACAGTTGCCGAGCACAAAGACGCCAAAAGTGTCTGTCTCAAGTATTTGATGCTTCGTTTCACGGGATGAGGTATCGGACCCCCGAGCGAAGAACTTGAGAAATTACTTGGAAATTAGACTGTGAGCAGGCTTTTCTTAATCGCGAATCTTGCGATCCATATGCTCGTGATAGATCGCTATCTTGAATTCACGCTCAGAAAGAATTTGCTCCTTGAAGGCACTCGACTTTTTGGTGCGCGTCATCTGATCGTAAACGCCTATATCTTCTCCAACAACTCCCTTGAGCGCGTCCCAGTGCAGCATTGTCCTCTTGAAGTATTCGGCATAGTGGGGATCATCCTGATCGCCTGGGTAAATGATCTGCCAACACAGGAACTTCGTTCGATCAACCCCCATTGGAATTGGCTGAAAAACTTGAATGTGTTCTGGATTGCAATTGAAAATCGTGTTTGGAAACACCACATAGTGACAAATTGAATTGCGATGGTGGTCATAGTCATCGCTGGTGAGTTCATCCAAGGACTGTGGCCGCGGCACAAAGCACATGAAGTTGTCGCCGGTGACATGGAATGATGCCGAGCGCGTCGCTTTGGTGAACTCTGGCGGTGAATGATGAAGTTGTGTGACGTGATAGATCTCATTGAAGCCATCAACGATTGTCTTGTAATTGATCGGCACATCCCATTCAAGAACTTCGTGAAGGATCATCTCTTCCATTTTGAAAGCTCCAAGATCCATTGAAATCTCAGACCCGATCGATTCCATCAGTGGAACGGCCTTCTCTGGTCCGGCGAGATTGATCCACACCCAGCCGCCCCATTCGCCGACAGCTACCTCAATCGCTCCAATGTCATTGACATGGTCGGGTCCGAAATCTTCGCGCTCAGGGATGCCCACCAATTTGCCCTTGGTGTCATATACCCAACCGTGATACGGACATGAAAAGCGGCGCGCCCCACATCCCGTCTTTTCTGCGATGATGGCCGGTCCACGGTGGCGACAAACATTGTGAAAAGCGGCAAGCGAATCATCAGATTGGCGCACCACAACGATGCATTCATCGTGACCCTCATAAGTGATCCAGTCGCCAGCATCTTTCACTTGAGCGCTGCGCCCAGCGAGCATCCAATGACGACCAAGCACACGCTCGCGCTCAAGTTCATATCGAGTGGGGTCGCGATAGACATGAGCGTCCATCACACTCGGACCGTACCCAGGTACTGCCTGGACAGAAGGCCCAAGCCGCGCTGGCAATTCGCCACGTACCGGAATATGCACCATCACGACCTCCTTCGTTCTCCCTATGGTTTAGCAAATTGTACGATCTGCCAACGACTTCAAGAATATGTGATGATTGTTTTGTGGAGCCTTCCAAACACAAAATCGTGCGTGTGATTGGTTTTTACGATGCCGACGGAACGATTATCGGCGAACTCACTTATTTCTGGCAAAAAACTGTTCGTGGGCGACATTGCACACTCTGCGATATCACCCATGGTGCGATCAAAATGCGTTCTGAATGGAACCTTGCTGTCGCCGAACTCGGACTCAACTTTGAACTGCTGCATCGCGATGAAGCCACTCGTCGCCACACGTCCGCGCAGGGTTACCAACCCCCTTGCGTGCTAGCAGAAGATGCATCAGGTGAAATTTTCCTGCTACTGAACTCCGACGAGCTCGAACTTTGTGAGAAATCGCCATCAGCTTTGATGACAGTGATTCGGTCGAAAATTGATGAGAAAACAGTTCTGGCAGATTAATTCTTCGCTCACATGAACGACGCTAATGAGAAGGTTCTTCAATCTTTGAACGAGATGCATTTGTCACAATGGCTACACCGCAAAGAATGATCGGCAGAGCCACACCCATATTCGCCGAGACACTTTCATCACTCAGTACGACTCCTAAAAGAACTGCTATCGCCGGATTGACATAGGCGTAACTCATTGCCAAGGGACTCGCCACATGACTAATCAGATAAGTGAAAGCAGTGAAGGCGATGATGGATCCAAAAATGATGAGATAGGCCACAGCAAGTGAGCTACGCAGCGTTGGAGGCGAGATATTTTCTTGAGTCACCAGCGACAACAACATAAATGCCATGGCCGCGGCAGTCATTTCAATACCAGTAGTCATCAAACCAGTGGGCATGTCGATTCGTCTACTGATCGCTGAACCGAAACTCCATGAAAAGCAGGCCCCAAACACTAAGAGTGTTCCACTCCATGTCCCAGACAATCCGCTATCTGACATCAGCACGACGACTCCCGCCATGCCAATCAACATTCCTATCCATTCCATACGCTTCGGCCATGTCTTCCAGATCCCACCCCACAATGTCATCATCATTGGCTGAATGGCAATAATCGTTGCCACCAATCCGGAATCGACTCCACGATCTTCGGCAACGGTGACCGTACCTAACCCGCCGATCAACAATAAAACTCCCACTATGGAGGCGTTGCGTATCTGCCGACGCGAGGGCCACGGCGTGCCACGCAATTTCAGAAAGAGCAACATCGCTCCCCCGGCGAATACGAAGCGCGTTCCCTGCATAAAGAATGGAGGAAGTGATTCAAGACCGATCTTGATTGCCAAATACGTCGACCCCCAGATGACCCACACTGCAGCCAAACTAACGATCACCGTGCGACTCAAGGGTGGGGTCGATGGCAAGGGCATAGTTTCCAGTATCGCAGATACCCTGTTAAACATGACTACCGACGCAGTTGGCACTTCGGCATCTTTTCCCCCGCTGTGCGTCCTCGGTGACTTTGCTTGGGATGTATTGATCCGGACCAATACTGAACTTCTTCGCGGCGGAGATACTTTCGGTGAAGTCGTTCTCACGCCAGGTGGCAGTGCAGCCAATGTTGCCGTGTGGGCTAGTCGTTGTGGAATGACCACGCGTTTTGTTGGCAAGATCGGACGCGATCGCTTCGGACAACTTGCGCAAGAGGATCTCCTGCGCGAAAAAGTTGTGGCTCATCTTGTTGAAACAGAAGCACACTCAACGGGATCAGTTGCGGTATTCGTTGATCACACTGGTCAACGCTCCATGGTGTCGGGTCACGGTGCCGACTTCTATCTTCTCTCCAGCGAACTCCCCGTCGAGGCCATTTCTTCAGCCCGACATTTGCATCTCACAGCATGGTCATTCTTCACCGATCCTCCCCGATCAGCAGCCCGCGCTGCCGCCAAGATCGCCCGCTCTCATGGTGCCACTATTTCTTTTGATACAGGCTCATTCCAAATGATCCAAGAAATGGGAGTGCAGAATTTTCTTAGTTACAGCACTGATCTTAACTTTGACATTGTGTTACCCAATAAAGAAGAAGGTCAAGTGCTCACTGGTTGCACCGAGCCACTTGACATCGCCAAAGCACTCAAAGAGATTTTTCCAAGTGCCTTAATTGTTTTGAAACTAGATGCTGAAGGTTCGCTCATTTATGACAATGGCCAAGCCACACACATCCCGCCAGCGACAAATAATCTTGTCGATGCCACTGGTGCTGGAGATTCATACGCTGGCTCGTTTTTGGCCCACTATTTAGTCAACCATTCTCCTGTTGAAGCAGCACGCTACGCCACAAGCATTTCTGCTTGGGTGATTGAGCACATTGGGGCGCGACCTACACCCGATGCACGACTCCGCAAGTCTCTGATTCGATCCTGAACGAGCTTCTGACTTCTTCTACACTCGAGCTATGGAACTTGGAATATCTGGTCGTCGCGCTCTCGTCACGGGTGCCTCAAGCGGATTGGGTTTGGCCACCGCACGGGCCCTTGTAGCCCAAGGAGTACACGTTGTCATCGCTGCGCGCTCAAGCGACAAACTCGCGACAGCCTTGACAACTTGCAGTCCGAGTCGGGGTGCCACAATTAGTTCACTCGTCGCCGATGTGAGTGATCCCGATCAAGTTCTACAACTTGTCGAACAAGCCACTGAAATCTTGGGCGGCATTGACATTCTCATTGCCAACGCAGGCGGACCTCCTCCTGGAAACTTTGCCTCAACTCCTTTTGCCGCGTATGACGTGGCCCTGCGTCTCAATTTGTTGTCCACGGTCGCGATGTGTCAAGCCGTCGTGCCACAGATGCAACAGCAAAAATGGGGACGCATTGTTGCTATCACCTCAAGTTCAGTACGTGAACCCATCGATCGCTTGATCTTGTCAAATACCGCGCGGGCGGGCTTGACAGGATTTTTAAAAACTTTGGCACGCGAGGTCGCAGGTGATGCCATTACCGTCAATTCGCTACAGCCTGGCTTACATCTCACTGATCGCTTGTCAAGCCTCTATCCCGATCCTCAAGCTTTAGCATCGTCAATACCATCAGGTCATTTAGGAGACCCCGACGACTTTGGTCATGTAGCGGCCTTCATCTGCTCTGAGCATGCCAAGTTCATTACTGGTGTGGCAATCCCACTTGATGGTGGCGCACTTCACGGTCTGCAGTAAAAGAGTCGCTCTTTCTCCAATGTTTATTCAGTAATTGCAGACTTCGAACGCGAGCCTCGGTGTCGTAAGCAACGGCGGTCACCATTGCCTCGTTAGCGCCGATTCGAGCGACCAACTGATGCAACTGTTCAGCAACTTTGCTTGCTTCGCCCACTATTCGACTGCTCGGCATCCGTTCAGCCTGATCAATGTCTGGATGGTCAGCGGCATCTTGAGCACTGGGCAAGGCAAGAAATCGTCCGGTACGGCGCAGATAACCCGTCAAGCGCGCCGACTTTGCATGCCAATGCGCTTCCTCATCGCTGTCAGCAGCCAAAACATTGGCGGTGACGATCATGTGCGGCTCACGCAAAATATGTGAGGGTTCAAAACGACTGCGATATATCTCTGCGGCTTCAAAAGTGCCACCCATATCAAAATGATGAGCGAAACCAAAAGGCAAACCA
Source organism: Actinomycetota bacterium (assembly GCA_009705435.1). Lineage (GTDB taxonomy): Bacteria > Actinomycetota > Acidimicrobiia > Acidimicrobiales > Ilumatobacteraceae > Casp-actino8. Next base: position 13,308 of record WLTJ01000005.1, read on the forward strand.
AGACGAGCGGCTAAATGTGCACTGTAGGCACTTGATCCCAACAAAAAGATGCGTGGAAACGAAGTAGCCGCTGGCGTTGCTTTGAAACGATCGCCAATCTTTGTATCAAAGCGACGATCCCCCAAAAGATCCATCAATTCAAAAAGATCTTGCGGGAAATCTTCGGCACCCAAGGCGCCCTCTGAGCGACGCAGTGCACTCGCCGTATGTTGATCAGTTCCTGGAGCCCGACCAATACCGACATCAATTCTTCCAGGATGCAGAGCTTCCAGCATGGCGAATTGTTCAGCGACAACAAGCGGAGCATGATTCGGCAACATCACACCGCCCGAACCAATGATGATCCGCTCAGTCGCCCCTGCGAGGTGGGCAATGAGCACCGGCGGGGTCGTGCAAGCCACGCTAGGCATGTTGTGATGTTCAGCAACCCAGAAGCGATGGTAACCATTGTCTTGCGCACACAGGGCAAGGGCCGTGGTCTGCGCTAACGCATCAGCACTTGTAGAACCCTCACGCAAAATAGAAAGGTCGAGCACCGAAAGCGGTACTGCTCGACTAAGGCTCATACTTTGCTGGTACCCGCAGCAGCCCGTCGCACTGCTTCGACAACTTCACTTGCTGGCGCACCTGGACCAAGAATCTCTGCTATCCCTGCAGCCTTGAGTTCTTCAAGATCATGGTTGGGAACAATGCCACCGATCACCACAGGAATATCTGCACCACGCGCGCGAATGGCTTGGACTACCAAAGGTGCCAAGGTCATATGTGCACCCGAAAGCATTGACAGGCCAACGACATCAACATCTTCATCGACGGCTGCCGCGGCCACAGTCTCGGGAGTTTGAAAGAGTCCCGTATAAATAACTTCGATACCAGCGTCGCGCAATAGACGCGCCACCACTTTCACACCGCGGTCATGGCCATCAAGACCGACTTTGGCGACGAGAACTCGCAAGGATTGATTGTCAGAAGTAGTCATCAGATTGTTGGCACCTCAATATGGCGTCCAAAAACGCCAGCCATAGTGTTCATCATTTCGCCAACTGTGGCGTAGACCTGCGATGCATCAACTAACGCTGGCATCAAGTTGACCTCTGGATCAACTGCATCTTTTGCCAAGCGATCAAGGGCATCAAGAACTGCGGATTCATTACGATCCTGCTTGACACTCGCCAGTCGCTGCCGTTGCTTTTGTTCATCGGCATTAGTGATTCGCAGAGTTTCCATCTGATCCTCCTCATTACCTTCCAGAAACTTACTCACACCAACGATGGTGCGCTCGCCACGATTGAAAGCCCGCTCAAGTTCGTAAGCACTATCAGCAATGCGTCCTTGGAACCAGTTTTCATCAATGCCGACGATGCAACCTTCAAGCATTGAGCCGCCACCCATCTCGTCAATCTTGGCGAATATCTCTTCTGCCATTTGTTCCATCTGATCGGTCAACGCTTCAACATAATAAGAACCACCTAATGGGTCCGCTACATGAGTGACGTTTGTTTCATGGGCGATCACTTGCTGGGTACGAAGAGCAATCCGAGCCGATCGCTCTGTCGGCAATGCCAATGCCTCATCCATTGAGTTGGTATGCAAGGACTGAGTGCCACCTAGAACTCCGGCCAAAGCTTCAATCGCTGTACGGACAATATTGACCTCGGGCTGTTGCGCAGTCAGCGAGACACCAGCGGTCTGGGTATGAAAGCGCAATTGCATCGAGCGTTCGCTCGTGGCACCGTAACGCTTGCTGAGCCAACGTGCCCAAATGCGTCGGGCTGCGCGATACTTCGCTATTTCTTCAAAGAAGTCAATATGAGCATTGAAGAAGAACGACAAGCGCGGAGCGAATGCATCGACAGGAAGTCCTGCCTGACGAGCAAGCTCGACATAAGCAAAACCATTAGCCAACGTGAAGGCCAATTCTTCGGCGGCAGTCGAACCAGCCTCACGAATGTGATATCCAGAAATTGAAATCGAGTTCCAGCGTGGCATTTCAGCGGCGGTGAAAGCGACAGTGTCACGTACGAGACGCATTGACTGGCGCGGAGGAAAAACAAACTCTTTCTGCGCTTGGTATTCCTTCAAAATGTCATTTTGCAATGTGCCGCCCAACTTCACACGGGGCACTCCAGCATTTTCTGCTTGGGCAACGAACATTGCTAGAAGGACAGCTGCTGGTGAATTAATCGTCATTGAAGTGGTGATGCCACCAAGATCAATATCGGCAAAGAGATCACGCATGTCAGCCAAAGTGTCAATCGCTACTCCACATCGACCGACTTCACCCAACGACATCGGATCATCAGAATCCAAACCCATCAATGTCGGCATGTCAAAGGCAGTTGACAGACCATCTCCACCAGATTTCAAAATATCCTTGAAACGCTGGTTGGTATCGATCGCAGTTCCAAAGCCAGCGAAGAGTCGCATCGTCCACAATTTGGAGCGGTACATCGAGGCATACGGTCCACGGGTGTACGGATAGACACCAGGAAATTCACCATCCTCTGGTCCATAAATGGGTTCCAGAGGGATGCCTGACATGGTCTGAAACTTGTCATTACGGATTGAAGAAGCATCGAAGGCCTCTTGCCACAGTTCGCGGGGGTTAGTCACGACTCTATTCTTACAACTCGGGACTGGAATCCCTCACTTCAGATGTCGCAACAGTGTCCCCACAGTCCGATTTTCCAGTGACACGGTCCGCTTGAGGCAGGGCACATTGAGCAGTCCCACCTGGCATCCGATCGCGGTTCTTGGCGACCCAACGGTAAACCACTGCGGACACTTGACGAATTCCAGGAAGCATCAAAACGAATCCCAAGATTCGCCAGCCCGAGCCCGCAGACACAAGGAGACGGGAGATAGCGATATTCGCCGAACTGATCGCCCCTTGAGCATCAACCCACTGCACGGCCGTCTCACATTGCGCAGAGGTCAGATTCAGTGCTGCCAAATCAAGACTTTGCCAAGGTTCAATTCGCGGATGGCGACGCATCCGACGTTCAATGAAACGAACACACCGCGTACAAAAAGCACAGTCACCGTCAAAAACCAAAAGAGGAAGTGCCTGATTCACATACTCAGTGTGGCACCGATTAACTCCCATGGGCGATTCTTCAACCCAAGATTCAGACGAAGGTGCCGATCAGCGGTTGGACAATTTTCAATGTCTGATCAAACCCACTTTCATTGGGCAGCCATCCGTTTCTGTCGGGCCAGACGAACTGCAGGACTTCGAAGGAACCACCCCGATGCCACTTGATGGCAGTGTCAAAAAATTTAGCGTGACTATCCAAGTCAACGGGAGAGAAAATACAGCGCAAATCATTGTCCAAAAGTCCAGTCAGCGGAACGTTGCGTGGAATCTCCACTCCCCCGACAATCTGTTCAACCACTAGGTCGAGCAATCCCTTAATCGCGATCGGTGCCAAACCGAAGACGATGATTTCAGGGAAGGCATGGCACTCGGGCATACCAATCGTGTACGAATATCGTGGCTGCGGAGGCACGGTGGTGGTGTCCGCTGGCACCGGCTCAAGGGCCCAGCCGTTCGTTTCAATCATCCACTCGATCTTTTCTGCGTGAGGGATCTTGAAGTTTGGAAGGTCAACGCTTTCAGTCACATAAATAGGGTGCCACATCTAGCCTCACGTAGGTGCACTCCCGCTACGGTTCTGTGTGATGTATCGCTTCCTACTACGACCTAAGTGGATCGCTTTTCACCTGTTATGTCTCTTAGGTGTTGTCTTGATGGTCAACTTATCAATGTGGCAATTGGGTCGGTTGGGCGATCGTCGAGAGTTCAATAGTGAAGTCCGCGAGCGCTCCTCCTTGGAAACCGTGAACATTTCGGAACTTGATCTTTCAGATCCCCCTGCCGTGCAGTGGCGTTCTGCTGGCGCAATCGGCACCTATGACCCCAGTGAGCAAGTTCTCATTCTTAATCGCAGTCAAAACGGTGTGGCTGGCCTCAACGTTGTCACTCCTCTGATACTTGACGATGGACGGGCCATTTTGGTCAATCGTGGATTCATCGCCCTCTCAGCGACTCCACCGTCAGCCCCATTGGGCATCGTGCGTGTCCTCGGAACAGTGCAAATATCAGATCAACGTACATCTGGTCAGGCAACCCAAGCCAGTGGCGAGCAGAGAGAGTTCTTCCGCCTGGATATCGTGCGTCTCGAAGAGCAGATCGATTACGAGTTACTACCCGTGGCGCTCGTAGCCAAAGCCTCCGAACCAAGTGAGGGGCCAACGATCGCCCCCATTAACCCACCGGAACTTTCTCAGGGACCACACATGTCGTACGCCATCCAATGGCTGATTTTTTCAATTGCAGTCATTGTTGGGTGGGTTTTAGCGATTCGTAAATCACTCGCTAGCCGCGCTCTCACACCTCAGTCGGGCCTCACATAGGCCAGACAGCCGTCGGAAAGTTCATGGAGTTCAGGCGGCGTCAAATGACCCGTCATACTCTTCGATTTTTCCCGTGGGGCCACACCAGCGGCACAGCACGGACTCTAAGTCGTCCTGCAATAACTGCTCATCTTCAATCTTTAACTCTCCACCGGTGGTGTAGTGGTAAAAAGAGGATGTTTTTGTGGTCCGCACGACATCAAAACGGGTCAAGTTTCCACACAAGGTGCACCGATAGCGAATAGTCATGCTCCGAGAGTACGACTCTGACACCTCTGTCACGTACTTCCTCGCCAGAATACTTGACATAGAACATTTGTTCGGGAACACTCAGATGGTGCAGAAAACTTTTGACGAAATCGGAATTCCTCTGAGCGATGTCACTTTTTGTGTCATCGACTTTGAAACAACCGGTGGTTCTGCCGAACTTGATCGCATCACCGAGATTGGCGCGGCCAAATACCGAGGTGGTGAGTGCATCGGAACGTTCCAGACTCTGGTGAATCCCGGTTGTGGCATACCTCCTTTCATCACCATCTTGACGGGGATCACCGAAGCCATGGTGATGCCCGCACCACGTATTGAGGCCTTGCTCGGAACCCTGCGCGACTTCATTGGAGACAGCGTGATTGTGGCCCACAACGCCAGATTCGACCTTGGATTTTTGAACGCAGCGATGATTCGCGATGATCGCGATCCACTGACAAACAAAGTGATTGACACAGTGCCGTTGGCGCGTCGCCTTGTGCGCTCAGAAGTAAGAGATTGCAAACTTGGCACTCTGGCGGCCCATTTCCGCTTCCCTCATCAACCCAGTCACCGCGCCCTCGATGATGTCCTGGCCACAGGTGATCTTTTGCATTTATTGATTGAGCGCGCATCAGGATTTGGGGTGATGGGTCTTGATGATCTGATCGGATTACCAAAACTCGGAACCCATCCACAAGCCAACAAACTCCGCCTCACCGAAGACCTGCCGCGCTCGCCCGGGGTATACATCTTTTCTGATGTGAAGGGTCAGGTCCTGTACGTCGGCAAAGCAACCAATGTGCGCCAGCGTGTCCGAAGTTATTTCAGCACGACTGAGACGCGACGCAAGATTGGTCCGCTGCTGCGTCAGGTTCACGGCGTTGACCACATCGCTACGCCTGATGCCCTGACGGCAGGAGTTTTAGAGATGCGATTGATCCAACGTCTCACTCCTCAGTACAACAGGGTCGGCACGACAAGCGACAAATACTGCTATGTGCGCCTGACTCTTGACGAGGACTGGCCACGACTCGTGATTTCTAAAAACCCCGCGAAAAAAGGCATCCACATTGGTCCATTGACCAGTCGTAGTGCCGCTCGCTTGGTGATTGAAGCGATTGAGTCAGTTGTGCCACTGCGTCGTTGCACAGCACGCATGGGTCGCACTTATACGCCACCAAGTGACGCCCCAGTGTGCTCAGCAGCCCGACTTGGAGTGGCTATGTGCCCATGCTCGGGCACTGCTGATCGCTCCCACTATGGCACCATCGTTGATTTCATCAGCTCCTCGCTCACCACATCACCTGCAGCACTATTTGCCCTCCTGCACGAACGGTTGACCGCTTTGGCAATCGCGCAACGCTTTGAAGAAGCCGCCTTGATGCGGGACCGCACGCAGGCTTTGGTGCAAGCCCTCAATCGCCAACGTCGCTGTGATCAATTACGTGATGCAGGTTCATTGAGTTTGCAGCACAGCGATGTGCAC
>WLTJ01000050.1 GCA_009705435.1 Actinomycetota bacterium
ATCGCCATTCCACGCCATCGACAAGACATAGGCGCCTTCAGCGATTGCGGTGCTTGGGTAGCTATCAAACTTCTTGATGTGTTGCGCTACTTCGTCAACCAAAAAGGCCTCACAGGCGTCGAGGTCGGCGGCGTCGGTTCCGTTCCAGTCTTTGCCGTTAGCCCAGCACCAGGCGCCCCACACATTCGGGCCAGTGTCAATCACCGAGCAGTTTCCGCTGGCTTCATTCATGCAAGCATCAAAGAAGTCTTGCCAAGTGACGAGATCTTTGGTGATCACTGAACTGTCCCACATGAAACCGGTGGTTCCCCAGTTCTTGCATACCGAATACTCGTTGTTGGGGTCCCATGCTTGAGCCAGATAATTCGGATCAACATTGACCATGTTCGGAATGAGAGTCTGGTCAAACTTCTGAATGAGTCCCTTTTCAATCATTTGCGGAATGTATGGACCAGTAGGAACAACAATGTCGAAACCGCTGTTGCCTCCCGACGTTGCCAACTTGGTAATGAGGTCTTCGTTGCTGTTGAAGTAATCAACCTTCATGGAAACGCCGATGGCGTCTTCGGCTTGCTGTCCAACCAACAACGGGTCGTTGTAATCGCCCCAGGTGTACATCGCCAATGTTCCAGTCGCAGCATTGATGACTCGGCTCCAGTCCCCAGAAGCCAAAGTCGAGCCTGTCGGAGGTGAAGTCGTGTCACCACCTTCAGTTGAAGGAGTTGGCGAACCATTGTCGTCACCGCCACAGGCAGCAACAACGATTGCCAAACCAGCGGCAGCCGAACCCATTTTGAAGATGGCGCGACGCGTCAACTTCTCATGAAAATTTTCCGGCGCCAACATTCTTAATTGTGGTGGGGTGTGATCTTGTGTCATGGTTTTTCTCCTTATTCAGTGTTTACGTTGATGGAACTTACGGTACTTAACTTTGTTGATTTTCAGAGTCTGCCATCACAATGTCAGCTTGTCGGGCAGAGAATAAATACACGTCGTCAGCTGACCAACTGCAGTAGACACTGTCGCCCAAGGCAAATCTTGCGACGTGAGCGCGCGGGGTGAGCACCAAGAGATCGCGCTCGCCCGAGGTCACCACATACTGCAAGACATCGCCAAAGTGGGAGACGCCAGCCACGGTTCCCGAGGCCACATTGGCCATATCAGAAGGTTGCTCACCCGACAGATTGATGCACTCAGGACGCACCGCCGCCAATGCAGGCAGATCATTGGGGACATCCTCTTCGGGACGACTGGCAACAAAATTTGTTCCGTCGTCGGCACGAATACCATGTTCCGTGGCAACTCCTTGCCAGAAATTATTTCTTCCGATGAAGCCAGCCACGAAGGCCGACGAGGGATGCTCGTAAACCGTTTCTGGATCCCCGAGTTGCTCAATATGACCGTCCAGCATGATGGCAATTCGGTCGCTCATACTCATGGCCTCTTCTTGGTCATGGGTGACGAAAACAAAGGTGATGCCAAGACGACTCTGCAACAACTTCAATTCGATCTGCATTTCTTCGCGCAGTTTTCGATCAAGCGCTCCGAGAGGCTCATCAAGCAGTAGAACGCTTGGACGATTCACCAGAGCACGAGCCACGGCCACGCGTTGCTGTTGCCCACCCGACATTTGGCGAGGCTTACGCTCGGCCAACTTACTCATCTGCACCATGTCCAAAGCCTCAGCCACCTTGGCGGCGATGTCAGACTTTGGAACACCCTTTTGCCGTAAACCGTACGCAACATTTTCTGCCACAGTCATATGCGGGAAGAGTGCGTAATGTTGAAAAACTGTATTGACATCACGCTTGTAGGGCGGGATTCCCTGCACGTATTGACCGCTGATGCGAATGAACCCCGAATCGGGTTGCTCAAAACCAGCCAACATCCGCAGAGTTGTGGTCTTGCCGCAACCGCTCGGCCCGAGAAGAGAGAGAAATTCGCCTGGCTTGACTAACAGGTTCATGGAGTCCACCGCGACCATTGAGCCGAACCGCTTCGTCACACCCTCTAATTCGACTGCGCCACGATCACCGCTCACCTGTCATGCCCCACTCTCTGAATTATCTCGTCACCATCGATGCCATTGGCAGTTCCTACATACTGGATCCCACTATAGGACACTGAGATACACCCACGAACTACTCCACGGTACGGTAACAGGGCATTAACCTGAAGGACGCAGAACAAGGAGCAATCGTGAACCGGCCTGAATCAGATGACATTGACCTTGGTGCTCTTGCACAGAGGCATCTCTGGGGTCACTTCACAAATCTTTCCAGTGTCCAGCGAGAAGGTCTGCCGATTATCCAACGTGGCCAAGGCGCTTACGTCTATGACCAAAATGGCAAGCGTTATCTGGACGGGTTATCCGGGCTATTCACCGTCAATATCGGTCACGGACGAGAAGAACTCGCCCGAGCGGCGGCCTCACAAAGTGAAACCCTGGGATATTTCCCACTGTGGAGCTTCGGTCATGAACCCGGCATCCGTCTCGCTGCCAAACTTTGTGAACTTGCCCCAGGAGATCTCAACCGAGTGTTTTTCACTACTGGTGGAGGCGACGCTTTAGAGTCGGCATGGAAGTTGGCCGTGCAGTATTACGCCGCCGTTGGGCAGCCTCTTCGCCGCAAAGTCATCAGCCGTTACTACGCCTACCACGGCACCACTTTGGGGGCGCTGAGCATCACTGGAATACCTGCCATCCGCCAACCCTTTGAACCTTTGCTCCCGTGGGCGATCAAGGTTGCCAATACAAATCAGTACCGCTGTGGTTTGTGTTCGCAAAGCACGAAGTGCACTCTTGACTGTGCCGAAGAAGTTGAACGAGCCATCATCGCCGAAGGACCTGAGACGGTGGCCATGGTCGTCATGGAACCGGTACAAAATACGGGTGGAGCTCTCGTGCCGCCCGATGGCTATTGGAAACGAGTGCGCGAAATCTGCGACAAGTACGGTGTGCTACTGGTCTCCGACGAAGTGATCTGTGGGTTCGGCCGTCTCGGCTACTGGTTTGGTTGTCAGCGTTTTGATTACCAGCCCGACATGATTACTTTTGCCAAAGGTGTCACGAGTGGTTACGCCCCGCTCGGTGGAGTCATCGTCAGTGACCGACTAGCGGCACCATTTCTCGAAGATGACACTGCGATTTTTCTGCATGGCCTTACTTTTGGCGGACACCCTGTGTCCTGTGCCGTGGCCCTTGCCAATATTGAAGTGATGGAAAAAGAAAACATCTTGGCAAACGTCTTGGAAAATGAGCCCATCTTTGATGAAGTCATGGAACAACTCAAGGAACTGCCCTTTGTTGGTGATGTGCGCGGATGCGGCTACTTCAGAGTGCTTGAACTCGTGAAAGACAAAAATACAAAACAGAGTTTTACCGACGAAGAATGCAATTGGCTGCTGCGTGACGAACTCTCACCACGCATTTTTGAGGCTGGACTGATCTGTCGAGTTGATGACCGCGCCGACCCTGTCTTGGTCTTATCCCCTACTTTGATCTGCGGCCCGGAAGAGCTTCGATTTATCGCAGAAGTATTGACTGACGCTCTTCAGCACGCTGCTGAGGAATTTCAGAAGCGCTAACTCTCGAGGTTGGCCATGACATGCTTAATGCGCGTGTAATCCTCAAGAGCGTATGACGACAAGTCCTTGCCATAACCCGACTGCTTGAAGCCACCATGTGGCATTTCGGCAACCATTGGGATGTGGGTGTTAATCCATACACAACCAAAGTCCAATCGTTTGGTCATGCGCATCGCCCGCCCGAAGTCCTTCGTCCAGACACTTGAAGCCAAGCCGTAATCAACTCCATTGGCCCACTGCACGGCTTCATCTTCACCGTTGAATTGTTGCACCGTAATCACGGGACCAAAGATTTCGGTTTGCACCATCTCATCTTGCTGACGCAAATTACTCACCACCGTCGGCGTAAAGAAATAGCCTGAGGTACCTTGACGCACACCACCAGCGTTGACCTCGGCGTGCGATGGCAAACGATCAAAGAAACCAGCGACGCGGGTCAATTGATTGATGTTGTTGACTGGTCCAAACAAAATATCTTCTTCATCTGGCATGCCACAGCGCGTGGCTTTGGCTTGCTCGGTGAGTGCCGCCACGAAATCCTTATAGATACCAGCCGAACACAACACTCGTGTCGCTGCCGTGCAATCCTGCCCCGCATTGAAGTAACCAGCCATCGCGATACCTTCGGCGGCGGCAGCTATATCGGCGTCATCAAAGACAATGACTGGCGCTTTGCCACCCAATTCAAGATGGACTCGCTTGAGACTTTTCGCCGCCGACTCAGCGACTTCCATTCCAGCGCGCACTGAGCCAGTCACGCTCACCAAAGATGGTGTGTTGTGCGAAACCATGGCACGACCTGTATCTCGATCACCACAAATCACGTTCATCACACCTGCAGGTAAAAACTCGGCGCATATCTCGGCCAACAAAGTTGTGCTCACAGGAGTTGTATCACTGGGCTTCAGAACGACTGTATTTCCAGCGGCGATCGCAGGTGCAAACTTCCATACGGCCATCATCATCGGATAATTCCACGGGGCCACTTGGGCACATACACCAATCGGTTCACGACGAATGTAACTCGTCATATTGGGGACATACTCGCCGGCGCTTTTACCCTCAAGGTGGCGGGCCGCAGTGGCGAAGAAACGCACATGGTCGACCATCGGAGGAATTTCCTCAGAACGTGTCATCTCGATCGGCTTACCGCAATTCTGTGACTCCAATGCAACGAACTCTTCGGTTCGTGCCTCAATGGCGTCAGCGATTCGGAACAACGCCAGCGAACGATCTTTTGGAGTTGAATCGCGCCATGATTCAAAGGCCAGCGAAGCCGCTTTCATGGCCCGATCGACATCATCAGATGATGACAGTGGAGCCGTCGCATACTGCTCGCCCGTGGACGGATTGATCACCGGGATCGTGCGGCCATCTTGCGCATCAACATATTTTCCATCAACAAAGTTTTGGTAAGTCTGCATGACCCCACTCTAGGTGACAAGAGAGCGGCGAGTAAATGACGGATCGTTTAGCGTGGGTCGCGCCACATCCGCCACATTGTTGGTCCGTTGGGATGATGGATTTCACCCACGACCTCAAAACCGAATCGGCGGTAATACGGGACATTGGTGTCTTTGGATGATTCCAAATATGCTCCGACCCTTTCTTCATCAGCTCTGCTCAATATTTCATTCATCAAAGCGGCACCGTAACCATGGCCTTGCTTAACGGGGTCAGTCCCCAAAACTTCAAGGTAATAGTGAGGTTCTTGAGGGTGAAGTTTCTCCATCCGACCGAGCGCCCCAAGAGCGCGAAAAATCCCGAATTTGTATGCGCGCAACGTGAGAGGAAGAGTCCTGATAATTGTCCATGGGGGAACTTTCCACTTCCCGGGTGGAGACCAAAATGCTGCCGCCTTACGGTCTGGCGTCATCAACACGAGACCATGATCCAACATGTTGCGCCCCAACATCTCAAACGCCAAGGTCGCTCGTCGCTCATCAAAAGTGCCACCCATTAAATAGACGAACACGGGGTCGTCGGAAAAGGCGCGAGCCAAACTGGCGGTGATGGCTGGCAAGTCGGCAACATCTGCTTTGGCTACTTCGCTCATAGCGACACGGTACTAGGTTAAAACCATGGCAATTTCCATTAATGAACTCGATATTCCGCAGGTTGATTTTGACTTCGTCGGTAGCCAAGCAGAACGCGATCAACTGGCGAGCATTGCTCAAGACTCGTGGATCGCTAAAGGTCTCTTCGCCTACCCGATTTTCAACTATGAAGATTGCTTGGCCATTTTGCGTGATCGACGGTGGCACAGTGCCGCTGCTTTAGCGGCCATCGCATTTGGCGTTGATGACCCGCGTCTTAGCGAAGAACGTCAGCCCTCAATTCTTTCTTCCGAAGGAGAAGTTCATACCCGACTACGTCGTTTAGTGGCTCCATCTTTTTCGCCACGAGCCGCCGACCATCTGCGACCATTTATGCGCGAGGTGATGAATTCGCTGATTGACCCGATCGTCGCTCAAGGTCATTGCGATCTGGCCGTTGATATCTGTGAGCATTACCCGATTCCAATTATTTGCGAACTTCTCGGTGCACCAAAATCAGACTGGCAATTTTTCAGCCGTGTCGCCGAAGATGTCTTGCGAATCTTTGATGCGAATAACGCAAACGAGATCGACCTCATTTTGGCAGCTCAGGCAGATCTCGATGCCTACGTTCGTCAACTGATCTCCGAGCGACGCGATAGCCCCGCCGACGACCTGATTACAAGTTTGATCGCTGCCGAAGAAGCCGGCGACAAACTTAGCGAGAACGAGTTGGTCTCCATGGTTGAAGCCGTGATCATTGGTGGCACCGACACAACGCGCAATCAACTTGGATGTTCAGTGGCACTTTTTGCTGAGCATCCTGAGCAGTGGAAACTTCTTGCCGAGCGCCCCGAGCTGGCAGGAAAAGCCGTAGAAGAGACGATGCGTTATTTCGGAGCCGTCCGCAGCACTGGTCGGTTCGCTAGCGAGGATATTGAATATAAGGGCGTTCTATTTCCCAAGGGGACTTTGGTCGTGCCGTCGCTGGTCCTAGCAAACCGTGATAGCGCAGTTTTCAACGAACCCAACACTTTCGACATCACCCGCGAACCTGCAGGTCAACCGCAGATGACCTTCGGCGCAGGCATTCATTATTGCCTCGGTGCGGCTTTGGCTAGAGCCGAACAACAGGAGGCACTACCCCTCTTGGCTCAACGACTTCCCAATTTGCGGATCAACGGCGATGTCATATGGAAGCCATCCACGGTGGCTATCTTCGGTCCAGAACACTTGCCTATCGCTTTCTGAAAAGGTATATTTTTGTCATAGACAGTGTTCTTCACAATCCGGAGGGATGATATGAAGATTTCAAGTTCATGCAAAATGTTTGCGATCGTGGCTTTGCTTGCCGCAGGAGTCGGCCTGAGCACTACCTCGGTCAGTGCTCGAGCACCGCAGGCGCAAAGTGCGACCTCAAAGCAGTACACAGTCAAGGCAAGCATCGTTGGAGCGAATAATAAGACCGTGCTTCTCGTTGCAAAAACAGGGCGCGTTTTAGCCTCCAAGAAAATCACCAGCAACACGTCAACCGCTGTGACGTTGACGACGCCCTCAAAGCCAAAAATTACAACTCTGGCGGGAGCGACTCTGCAGTTGGTGTCATCAACGAGTGGCGATTATTTCGGGCCAATTCTCTTGGGCTGGTACGGAAGTAGCCGCACAAGTGCATCCAAGGTGTACACAAAGTTTTCTTCCTCTGCGCCAACCACCATTGATCTGAAGACGATCACCATTGTAAATAACGGTCCCAGCTCGACAAAGCAAGGATACGGCTATACCGCGAAGAATACGGCGAGTACAACGATTGACACTGCAAGTGCAAGCGCGACCAAAGCGGCTTCCGGAAAGCCTAAAGGTGTCGGCAACTACGGCAAAGCGAAAACAACTTCGGCGAGTTCGCTTTTCGTTACCGGTAATCGTTCACCGATGTTTTGTCCGCCAACCTGTCCAGGTCCGCCAGCGGAGGGCGGTGGCGGTGGAGCGAAGGTTGATGTGGATGACCTCGATGGTGGAGACGCCGATGATGACGGCATCCCAAATGCCTTTGATGTGAATGATGATGGCGATGCAAAGGTTGACTCGGCTGACTCAGATACCCCTGAACCGAATGTCACTGGCTCATCAACTGACGCTGCAACCTGTGAAGCCGCTGCTTCATTTCATATCTTCACCAACTACAAGGCCACAGCGCCCAACTTTGCAGACACCTTGAATTTTTACGGTACGGGTAGCCACGCGGCGACTGACGCATCTATTTTCACTCAAGTCGCAGCGTCAATGTCGATGGTTTTTTCACCGATCACTCAAGTCTGTGGTGAAACTGTGACGAAGATGGAGATCAAAGGAGTGGGTGTTTCATATGCCCCTACCGACTACGCCGAGGTGACCGCAGGCGGCACTGGGGACATTCAATGGCAAATCGGTGCAGGCACAATCAACAACGTGGCAGCGACTGGATTCACCGCGCAAACTTTCACCACTCGGGCCAGCCTGCCATCAGGACAAGACACTTTCATTCAACGAGTCACCACAACGAGTGGCAAGGTATATGAATTCACCGCTACTGCGGGGTTTGTGTTCGTGACACATCCGATGTTGCAGGGCTATTGCGTCAAGACGACGACGGACACCACCTCTTGCGTGAGTGGTAGTGATTTCACCCAGATCAACTATGCAGCCAGCTCCATCCCCACGATTTCCGTTGGGTCCACACAAACTTTGCTCTTACGCATGTATCGCCCCCAACGCTTCGCCATTGACGGCGAGGCACCTGGCTTTTACAACCTGGGTGGGTTCAAGTACACCCCAGATATGCCGAATCCCCCTGGCGGCCGAACCGACGGTAACAACTTCGGTAAGTGCGATGGCGCGACCTACCCCGACGGTGAGATGACAACCGATACTTTGGCTAACAGTAGTGACTCTGCAGTGACCAGTACTCTGCAGGTGTCATGGAACCTCAAAGCTTGTTTCGACGACAAGGATGGTAAATCTTGGTCGACGGGCACCGTGACGATCGACATCCAGGTTGAGTCACCGGGTCCTGGTGGTAACAGTGCCCAAAAACTCTTCCTCACTCTGACGTAGTAGTCGTTCCCGAAAACAGGTGAGCGATGAGCCCCGATTATTCAACGCGCTATCACGGGTGACACGATGTAGTGATGAGCGCAACAAAAACGATGAAACTCGGCTACAACACTGGCTATTGGTCGGCAGGACCACCCGCAGGATCCGACGAAGCTGTCCTTGAAGC
>WLTJ01000051.1 GCA_009705435.1 Actinomycetota bacterium
ACGTAGTAACCCATCTCGCCGAGTGGATTCTCTGTTGATACCCATGCTTCGCCTTCAGGCACTTTGATAATTCGTGGGACCTTGGCCATCACTGGACCAGAAGGAATGCTTTTCAGCAATTGATCAACGATCAAGGTTGATTCGCGAACTTCTTGGAGACGAATCCAGCACCGAGCAAAACTGTCACCATCTGGGTGAGTCCAAACTTTCCAATCCACCTTGTCCCATGCCATTGGCAAGGACTGATCGCGTCGTAGATCCCAATCGACACCACACGCACGTAGGTTGGCTCCTGACAGTCCGTATTGCATAGCGATATCTTTCGGAATCACACCGATACCACGTGTGCGACTCTGGAAAATCTCATTACCGAAGAGAAGATCTTCCATCTCGGTACAGAAATTACGCAACTTCTTCATCACGGCGCGTGTCTCGTCAATGAAACCTTCGGGGAGATCATCTTTCAATCCACCAATGCGGTCAAAGTTCGGGTGGAATCGACCGCCAGTGGCTGCTTCGATGAGGTTCAACACATGTTCACGATCGCGGAAGGCCATGAACACTGGAGTCACCGCTCCCAACTGCACACCGAGATCTCCGAGGAACAATGAAACGTTGGCGATGCGCGAAAGTTCAAAGAGGATGGTGCGAATCCACTGCGCACGAGGTGGGGCTTCAACGCCCATCAACTTTTCGGCTGCCAAAATGAATGGCACTTCGTTAGCAAAACTACCCAACCAGTCAATGCGGTTGACCAATGAAGTGACTTGCGGGTATGTGCGAACTTCGGTCAATTTTTCATAACCGCGATGCATGTAACCACATGAGGGTTCGGCCCAAACAACTTGTTCACCGTCAAGGTGAGCAATGATGCGCAGGGTTCCATGAGTCGCAGGGTGCTGAGGTCCGATGTTGAGAGTCATGCCCTCAGTTTCAAGTTCAACATTCAGCCGCGCGTCTGCCGCCTGCGAGGCGATATAGGCCAACTGTTTGCGATCAATGAGGGATTCAGTTGAAGTCATTCTGCTTCGCCTTCTTCGTCATCCGAGCCACCAGGCATCGGCTCTACGTCAATGATTCCTGGCCACGGTTTGACCATGCGCGCCAACAATGGAAAATCTTTACGCAATGGGTGACCTTCAAATTCAGACGGTAGATACATATTGCGCAGATCAGGATGACCAGCAAAACCAATGCCGAACATCTCATGAGTTTCACGTTCGTGCCAATTAGCACCAGCGAAAATCGGTGACCATGACTCAACAACTGGTTCACTATCTGAAACATCACACTTGATGTTCACGCCAACATGCAGAATCGGATGAACGACACGCGCCAAAAGTTGCATCCGTGTTGCACCACCCGCATAACCCTGTCGCACGGTGTCATCACGTTCAACTGGCGGTGCCGTTGGGTCATCTTCACCCTTGCCGAATGGCGATGGCATCCAGTCAATAGCCGACAAAAAACAGAAGTACTCAAAACCCATCGAGCGCAGTGCAACACCTGTTTGCCGCCACGCACTCGTGTTCACTCGTACCCAAAGATCATCACCAGGCTTGAGGAAACTGTCAAGCAGATCGGCGCCGATGTGAGTACGAAGATCATCAATGATGCGCTCACGCAAAGTGTCACCTGGAATCTCGGCAATAGGTGTTTCAGTCGACGACAACGGACTCACCTCGCTTGGCAGAAGCTTTTTTTGACTTCTTTGTTTCACCAACAATGATTGGCTTATAACCCTCGCCACGCCAACGTGCGCCCATATCTTCGTTGCGAATGCGCTGTTGTAATAACACCACTCCCTCGAGCAATGCTTCGGGTCGGGGTGGACAACCAGGGATATAAACGTCAACCGGAATGATCTGATCAATCCCCTTGGTCACCGAATAGCTGTCCCAATACGGACCGCCACAGTTGGCGCACGAACCCATCGAAATCACATACTTGGGCTCAGGCATTTGTTCATAGAGGCGCTTGATACTCGGTGCCATTTTGTCCGTCACGGTCCCGGAAATGACAACAAGGTCAGCTTGGCGCGGGCTAGCGGGAAGTGGAATGACGCCCAAACGCATCACGTCATAACGCGGGGATGCAAAAGCAGCGCCCATCTCGATGGCGCAACACGCTAGGCCCCACTGATACACCCATAGGGAGTACGAGCGACCTAAGTTCAGTAATGAATTCAGCGGCTTTGGCAGCCGCCCACGGTCAACGAGACCCATACAGCTCCTTGTCCATTACACCCAGCGAAGGACTCCCTTGCGCCAGGCATAAACCAGACCCAATAACAAAACTCCAACAAAAACGCCCATTTCGACTAATCCAAATCCTGCATACCGCTCAAGTTGAGTAGCCCAAGGAAAAATAAACACGGCCTCCACATCAAAAATCACGAACAAAAGTGCGAAAACGTAGTAACGAATCTGGCTCTGCGACCAGCCTTCACCAACTGGGTCGACGCCACTCTCATAAGTCAAGAGTTTTTCCCGATTGGGCTTATTGGGTCGAATCAGAACAGATATGCCCAGCAATAGGGATGCCAACAAGAGGGCGATCAGCCCGAACCAAAAGACAACTAGATATGACCGCAAAAACTCTGACATCGGCTAAGACGCTACTACGGAGACGGCGATCACTCCTAACTTCTACCCCTGCGTGTGACAAGAGAAATCACATATCGTGAGTGGTTAATTCCAAAAACCAATCCACAATTTGATCGCTGTTTGCACGGCTCTGGGACACGTTGTGTCGGGTCTGCTCCATCACTGCCTCGGGGGTCAAACCCACCGCCTGCAAATCATGAACTCCGATTGCGGAGGTCCAGCGGGCCAACATTGATTCGTTGGCTTCTGGGTGAAACTGGGTGGCGAAGGTCCGACCCCCCAAAATGGCCTGCGGTCCCGCCGGACTATGCGCTAATTCGGTGAAATCTGAGGGTTTCTGGAAGGCATCAAAATGCCACTGAAGCCACGGTCCCGAGGCTATGACCTGCGGTAATGCAGTTTCCACGGAGTGCCAGCCGACCTCCGGGTTCTCGACTCGAAAGACCCGTCCACCGAGAGCGTGGGCCACCATTTGGGACCCAAAACAGATGCCAAAAATCGGGATTCCGCGCTGATGCGCCTGTTGGATGAGGGCCGCTTCGCTGGCCACGTTGTCCGAGATGCCATCCCAATAAACGCTCCATTCAGAGCCCAAGAGCAAAATAAGGTCATGACCCTCAATTTCTGGCCATTCTTCGGGGTGCTCGCGGTGGGCTTCCGTGAAGGCAAATCCGTGATGCCGGAACCTCTCCCCGACAAAACCACAGTCAGCATCGGCCGCATTGGCAATCACAATCGCACGCACCCTCATCACGATATGACCCGCGGCGTGAGTATGGTGAAGCAAGCATGACAATCGCCAAAATTTCTGAGCAAGACATCGCCCGAGCCCGAGAGGCGGGACTAGGTGTCGTCAAGCACACCCCAGTCACAGCATCAGCCGCTCTCAGCGAACTGAGTGGCGGCGACATTGTTCTCAAAGCTGAAAATATGCAGCGCACGGGGAGTTTCAAAATCCGCGGTGCGATGAGCAAGTTGTCGTCATTGGGTTCGCTAGCCACAACAGGCGTGACGGCTGGGAGCGCAGGTAATCATGGACAGTCTTTAGCTTTTGCAGCTCGCCACTTCGGAATTCCCTGCGAAATCTTCATCCCAAAAAATGCCCCCATCGCCAAGATCGCCGCATGTCGCGCCTACGGAGCAATAGTCGTTGAAGGTGGAGACTCACTTGATGAAGCAGTCGCCAGTGCCAAAGAGCGAGCGCTGGAAAAAGGTATGCAGTTTTGTCATCCCTACGACGACGCAGTTGTTGTGGCCGGTCAGGCCACTCTCGGACTCGAACTGATTGCTGACATCGCCAACTTGCGACGCGTCATTATTCCCCTCGGTGGAGGTGGATTGGCAAGCGGAGTGGCGATCGCTCTCAAGCAGCATGACCCCAGTATCAAAATTATCGGTGTTCAAGTTGAAGCTTGCGCTCCATACGCCAAGGGCATCACGCCAAGTGGCCCGGTGTTCACATTGGCTGACGGAATTGCTGTGAAAAAACCTGGCGACATTACGCGACCACTGATTGAGCATTGGCTTGATGACATCGTGGTTGTCGACGAAGATGCAGTCGCTGACGCGATGGTGTTATTGATGGAGCGATCAAAGTTGTATGTCGAAGGTGGCGGAGCAGTGGGCGTGTCAGCGTTATTGAGCGAACGTGTTGCCCCATCGCGAAGTGGAACGACATGTGTTGTGTTGTCTGGTGGCAATGTTGATCTTGGTGTGGTGCCCGGACTCATTCGCCGATTTGAGACACAAGCTGGTCGTCGACTCATTGTGTTTGTCAAAGTGAGCGATCGTCCAGGTGGGCTGGCGAAATTGCTGGCGATTTTCGCCGACGTTGGAGCCAGTGTGATCGACATCGATCATGTCCGTGATGGAGTTGATTTACACGTTCGCGAAACTGGAGTCAACGCAGTGCTCGAAGTACGCGGACCCGAACACGCTGAATTGTTAATCGACACCGTTCGTGAGGCCGGTTACGACATCGCCCCATTGTGATTTTATGCTTCAGCGACAAAGCCTTTGAAAACTCGCATGTATTCAATGAAGCCATCCGATAAACCTTCGGCACGCAAATCATCGGGGTGAATCGGCATGGGTCGCATTGCGAACTCAGGGTCGGCACAAGCTAGACGGGCAAAATCATGATGTGCAATTGCCGCTCGACCAATGATTGCGAAGTCGGCTCCATTATCCACGGCCCACTGCGCGTCAGCAGCCGAATAAATCTTGCCTGCCACGCCCAGTCGCGTCGTGCCACGTGGCGCTCCCGAGAATAATTCCATCAAGGTCTTGCCAGCAAACTCTTCATCGACTGCATCTTTGCGAATATCCCACATCGACAAGTCGATGAAATCAATCTTCTTTGAATCAACTAGCCAGCCATAAAGTTCAAGCATCTCAGAGGTCTTCAAACCGAAACGTTCGGGGGAAAGTCGTACCGACAAGTTCAAAGATGAACGACAGTCACGTCGTATGCCATCGATGATGGCCAATAAAAATCCTGCACGATTGTCAAGACTTCCACCGAACTCATCGGTTCTCTGATTGATCTCGGGCGATAAAAACTGGCCAATCAAATAGCCATGAGCACCATGAAGTTCAACGCCTTCAAATCCCGCTTTTTCACAGCGCACAGCGGCATCAACAAAAGCGTTGATCACCTCGTACACCTCATTATTCGTCATCTCCCGAGCGCCAGTAGATGAGTCAGGCGATGGACACAAAGGCGCTGTGCCGATGAGGTCGGCTGGCGATTTCGTGCCGGCGTGATGCAACTGGGCGATCGCAAAACTTTTTTCTTTTTTAATATCTCTCGCGAGACGCGCGAGACCAGCGGAATGCTCATCTCCAGAACACGCAAGTTGTCCCGCGAAGCCCTGCCCCAATGGATGAACCTGGGCGGCACATGTCATCGTTGAACCGAATCCACCTTTAGCCCGCATGGTCAGCCAATGGTGTTCCTCATCTGACAAAGTCCCGTCGGGGTGACTTTGCTGATTAGTCAATGGCGCCAACATCAAGCGATTGGGCATGGAAGTACCGTTGGCGAAGGACACTGCATCTAGTAACGAAGACATATGACTATCTTTACCGCTAGCGGTGCTGGCAGAATGATCCTGTGAGACATCCGATCATCTTGATTGTGGGCCGGGAAATCGTTCGCCTTGAGGGTGCACGTGGTCTGGCTTATGGGACTGGGCAAACTTATTCACAAGCCATCACTCGCGCAGGAGGAATACCCATCATGTTGCCTCCCATCAGCGACCTCGCCGAGCGAATTGACTCCCTACTTGATTCTTGTGACGGCATTGTCCTACAAGGCGGTGGGGATATCGATCCCATTTGTTACGGGCAAGAAATCTCATCGTCATCGGTTTATGGTGTCAACGCACATCACGACCGAGTTGAGTTAGAGGTGGCACGACAGGCTGCACTGCGCGATATCCCGACGTTAGCGATATGCCGTGGATTGCAGATTGTCAATGTGGCTTTCGGCGGCACGCTGATTCAGGACCTTGATGATCCAAGTCACAAGGCCACCTTCCATGGCGTTGACCTGATGCCCAATTCTCTCGTTGCTACGGCGATGAAAGTTGAGCGGGCAACAAGTTGCCATTCTTGGCATCATCAGGCCGTCGATGTCTTGGGACAAAACCTGCGCGTAACTGGTCGTGCTGATGACGGGACTATTGAAGCACTCGAAGGTACTCAAGCCACATGGCTTGTGGCCGTGCAATGGCACCCAGAAGATTCAGCCGAGACTGATAGCGAACAACAGAATCTCTTTGACGCTTTGGTTGCCGCCTGCGCCTGATGCACCCTTTATTTTGTGTGCGCAGGGCAATAGGACTTGTGGAAGCACCAATCACACAACTTTGAGATGTTGCAGGAAAATTCGCCAGTTTCGCAGGCCTTATCAATGAGTTCTTTTGTTTCAACAATGACGCCGCGGGCAACGGCCAACCTGACTGGAGTCACTGTCATCTCATGATTGGCACTGTGCTTGAGGTACAGCAACTGAAGCTTTGATGTTTCTTCCTGATCCGCCTCTTGCAACATCAAGGCATACACCAGCAACTGAAAGAACTTGTCATCTTCAGATTTGAAGCGCGGATTCGGGATCGCCCCAGTTTTGTAATCGCTAATGATCACATTTCCATCATCACCAATAATAAATCGATCTATGTACCCTTTGAGTTGCACACCATCAATATTGGCCAGAACCTCGTGCTCCATACCCGATAGTTCTGTCTGTTGCGGATCTTCAATACTCCACAAATTGGTCATGCATTCAAAGGCCGCTTTCTTGAAGTCGGCGATGCTCCCCATCGGCTTTGTTAGTGCTAATACCTGAGCTTCCCAGTCACTTTCTTTCCAACAAGCGGCAGCAGTTGTACGGACCGTGTCCACGGTGCGCTCACTGGCTTCCAATTGGTAAAAATGTTCAAGTACTTCGTGGACAAAAGTGCCAAGATGAGTAAACCAGGTTGGTGGTTCCTGAATCTTGTCGATCTTTGAGAACTTATATTTCATCGGGCATTCGCGAAATGTTGTAATCGACGAAGGCGACAAATAGGCGGGGGGATCAAACATAAGTTCAGTCTGTCACGAGGGTATGGCAGTTTTGGGGAGACCCGAACACTGAAATCAGTAGTGGTTCGAGACTTTTTACTTAGCGAGTTGCAATGCCGCTTGAGAAGCGTCGATCAGCCAACTTGGCCACACGCCAACTAGCAGGGTGAACACCGCTGAAACAGCGACCACAAAGCCTGCACTCACGGGAATCGCTATTGCTTCTCGCTTCTCGTCGCCTGCCTCTGCATCGCTGAGCCACATGCTGATCATGATCCGCAGATAGAGCAGCGCGGCAATCACAGATGCCACCATCGCCACTAACGCCACGGCGTAACTGTGATTGGTTGCGGCAGCTTTGATGACCCCGAACTTGGCAATAAACCCTGAAGTCAATGGCATGCCCGCCTGGGCTAATAAGAACACTGTCATCGCCAATGCCAAAGCAGGTCTTTCCTTACCGAGACCGCGGAACGAACCAATGTCGCTACTCGCATCACCGGTGCGTGTCACCAAGGAAACCACAGTGAAAGTGCCAATCACCAAGACCGAATAGATCATCAGATACATCACAGTGGCTGGTAATCCGTCGACGTCACCAGTGTGCCCGATGGACTCAATACCAATCATCATGAAGCCAGCATGGCTGATTGACGAGTACGCCAACATCCGCTTGACATCGGTTTGCACAACCGCCAAAACTGATCCGACGACTACTGACAAAATCGCCAGCACCCACACAACGGGGCGCCAGTCCTCAGCACGTGTGGGCAATGCCACGGTCACGACTCGTACCAGCGCAGCAAAAGCAGCGAACTTACCAACCGAAGCCATAAACGCCGTCACTGGTGTAGGCGCACCTTGATAAACATCGGGTGTCCAGAAATGGAATGGCACAACAGCGACTTTGAAGGCCAAGCCAACAATCAGCAAAGCAATTCCCGCAAGCAACATCGCATCATCACCTTTGACGAATACTTCAGTTGACAACACATTGCCGATACCAGAAATACTGGTGGTGCCGGTCGATCCATAGATCAAAGCAATGCCATATAAGAAGAATGCCGAAGCGAATCCGCCAAGGATGAAGTATTTCAAACCACTCTCTTGGCTTTCGGCACGGCGGCGATGACTCGCTGCCAGCACATACAAGGCGATTGACAATGTTTCGAGGCCAAGGAACAACACGATCATGTCGTTTGATGCGGTCATAATCATCGCACCCAGTGCCGCGCAAATATACAGAGCGTAAACCTCGGGACCATCAAGCGACTCGCGACGTAAATACTCACTCGTTGACAATGAGACCAAGGCCAATGCAATGGCGATACCAATCCAACAGAACAAAGTGAAGTGATCAATAGAGATGGCGTTGTTGATAATGATTCGTGAACCATCAGTATTCACGTCATGCCATAAAAACATTTCAACGATGACACAAGCCACCGCCAACTCAACAGTGGCAATGGCATACCATGCACGAGGCCATACCCGCGTGAGAGATGCAATGACCAAATTGATCATCATTCCCCCAAGCAAAATGATGATCGGAGTAATCGCTAACCAATCAATAGCGGGATATTGCATCACTTGATCACTCATCAGCCCTCCTCCTCTTGCCCATGCTCTTCTTCAAGCAGTACCGGTGCAGGTGCCAGGTA
>WLTJ01000052.1 GCA_009705435.1 Actinomycetota bacterium
CTTGTGGTGGGACGCTCGCGCTTGAAGATTCGCTTGACTCCCTGGTTGACGATCAGCGATTCAGCACCGAGCAAAGCCGAAAGTGCAAACGCTTGGGTGGCGCGCTTATTGCTCGTTGTCCCACGGGCCACAGCAATTAGATGCCAGACAACACTGAAATCGCCGAGATGGCTCGCAGCGAGAAAAACGCGTCCAGCAACTTTTGAGGATCTGATGATTTCTAAAAGTTGTTCTGCTCGTTGATCAAAGGCATCAACGGATGGCCCAAAAAGTCCGATACCTGGTGTTGGCTCTTCGCCGACAGACGACATCAGGATTCCAAAGTGTCAGCAAACGTGTCGATAATGCGCGCTACTCGCGAGGGATCTACGAAGGGTCCGAAGTGATCAAGATCGCTGTACTCAATGTGGTTGCCTTTGGGCAGTCGATCAGCAATGGCCTCAGCAAAGCCCGAGGGCTGGAATGGCTCGGGGTGTCCACTAAGGACCCACACTGGGATATTGAGTTCGGGGAGTTTCTTCCACAAGTTTGGTATCTCTGGATTGCGAAAATTAGCTGACTCGAGTTCGGGTTCGCACTTCAAGTGCACCAAACCATCTTCACCTTTGCGAAAACCGCCGCGGACGTAAGCGTCAAGAGCTTCGGGGGTGAAGTGCGTCATCGGCATTTTGTTGGAGTAATTAGTGATCGCTTCTTCGTAAGACTTGAAGGTTCTTTTACGACGAGCAGCACCTTCGGCTAAGGCATTTGGACGATTGGCGGGCATGCGTACGTCATCGGGTTTGACAATTGGTTCGTAAAGCAGCAGTCCACGAAAAAGCGTTGGATCCTTGATTGCAGCCATGAGCAATGTGGCTCCGCCCATTGAATGACCGACACCGATAATGCCTTTCGGTTCGGCGATTGACTTCGCAGCAGCACTTGCGTCAGCGGCGTAACCAGCCCAGGCGACTGCCCAATCCTTTGGTGCAGGGGTGTCACCATGACCACGATGATCGAAGGAATGACAGTGAAAGTGTTTGATCAAATGTTCGGCAACTGGTTTCCAGCAGAGACCGTGAAAGCCATTGGCGTGCGACAGGAGCATATTTGGACCTGAGCCACCGAGGTCATACATTTCAACCTTGACGCCATTGGTGGATGCAACTTTCACGATGAATGTCTCACTGTTTCTGGCTCAGGGTGA
Organism: Actinomycetota bacterium; assembly: GCA_009705435.1. GTDB lineage: Bacteria > Actinomycetota > Acidimicrobiia > Acidimicrobiales > Ilumatobacteraceae > Casp-actino8. The sequence goes on from WLTJ01000052.1 coordinate 1,187, forward strand.
TATCAATCGTCTTTGCGACGGAGTCTCCTCCAACCGATGAATAATCGGTCCAAGCAAACTCCAAGCACAACGGCGACGATGAGGTTGACCCATTGCCTGCTGTTAATTTCGAAGTTCAGGAAGTTTACGGGCATTCGGTCCCGGTTCTGCAGAACAAAGACACCAACTACGACACAGAACGCGAGGAAACTCAGTATGGGCCAAGGTATTTCCCTTGAATCACGTGATCGGACAGGGCTTTTGTCAGGATCGTTCACGCTCATGACTCCTTGCTTGGGGGAAGAGTTTCCGGCTTTTTAATGGATGGTTCGCGGGGAAGTCCGAGTAAACGCTCTCCGATGATGTTGCGCTGCACCTGACTAGTGCCACCTGCAATACGACCACCAGGCGCTGATAAAACACCAAAGGCGTCTGGGCCATCAAGTAGAGAGTCCATACCAGAGATGTCGGCGCGCAACATAGAGGTTTCAAACATCATCTCGGTAATGCCTAATTTCATCAGCGAGGCGGCCGTCGATGCCACGGGTCCCTGACGTTGAGCCATGGCTTTGTACGCCATTCCTTGGGAGAGAAGTTTGGCGAGTTTTTGTTTTTCGGTGGCAGATAATTGCCGACCTTCGGCGAGGCGTGAAATCGAATCCAGTCGCCGTTCCAGCGAAATCACACTCGTGCCGATATGACCGCGTTCGGAAGTGAGCACGGCCATGCCGACACCCCACCCCCCGTGCAACGGACCGAGCAACGCTTCAGCGGGCATCTCGACATCGGTGAAGAAGACTTCGTCAAATTCGGATTCCCCAGTCATCTGTTTGAGCGGGCGAATGTCAATACCGGGCAAACTCATGTCCAAAAGGAAGAAACTGATGCCTTCATGTTTGGGTGCATCTTGATTGGTGCGCGCCATCAGAATTCCCCAGTTGCTGTATCTCCCGCCAGAACACCAAACTTTTTGGCCGTTGATGATGAAACGATCACCATCACGTTCAGCTTTGGTGCTCAGTGAACCAAGGTCGCTACCAGCGCCAGGTTCGCTAAACAGTTGACACCACACATGATCGGCGCGCAGAGTTGCGTTGAGATGCAGGCCTTGTTGCTCGGGAGTTCCAAACTTTTGTATCGATCCACCTGCGAGAACTAATCCCACCATGTTGAAGACGCCAGGTACGCCTGCGAGAGCGCACTCATAGAGCCATTGACCTTGATGGGCGGCAGTCAGACCTTGACCACCGACCTCAACGGGCCAATGGATTCCAGCCTTACCATGTGCAAAGAGATGTCGTTGCCAACTCAGACCGGCTTGGACCATGTCGGGTGGACAGATAGCTCCGTAATCACGTGGAGCAAGATGTTTATTTTCAGCCAACCATTGCTTAGCTTGGGCACCAAACTCATCCACAGTGATCATGAGAAACCTCAATTCATAGATTGATTACTTAAAAAACGAAAGAAACATGGCAGTTTCTTCGCCTAAATTGTTCGGCACAGAAAAGTTGTCGCGAGCAGTAATGGTCTCCCAATTATTCTGCACATCTTCTGGAGTCAAAGTTGGCGAGTAATAGCCATTGGTTTCTCCCAAGAAAACATGAGCCACGCGTCCACCACCCACAGAAAATAGTTGTCCGCTCACTGGACATTCTTCGTGTGCCAAGAAAGCCACCAGTGGCGAAACCAGCTCGGGAGCAAGTTTGTCTTTGAGTGCACCCAAAATATCTTCGGTCATGCGGGTCATTGCTAATGGGGCAATGGCATTGGCCTTGATATTGAAACGGGCACCTTCAACGCCAAGTACACGGGTGAAACCAACGAGGCCCATTTTTGCGGCGCCATAGTTCGTCTGTCCAAAGTTGCCGAAAACTCCTGCGGCCGATGAAGTAGAAATGATGCGTCCGTAGCCCTGTTCACGCATATGCACAAAAGCAGGTTGCGTGACATAGAAGGCGCCCTTCAAGTGCACATCAAGTACCGGATTCAATAGATCGGGGGTCATGTTGTGGAACGCCTTATCGCGCAAGATACCCGCATTGTTAATCACAATGTCTACCCGACCATAAGTATCGATAGCGGTCTGAACGATTGCTTGTCCACCTTCGGGAGTGGCGACTGTGTTGTGATCAGCAACCGCTTCTCCACCGATAGCTTTGATTTCATCAACAACTATTTGTGCAGCCGAGTCGTTAGAACCAACCCCGTCAATTGATCCGCCGAGGTCGTTGACGACGATCAATGCTCCACGCTTGGCCATCATCAAGGCATGCTGGCGACCAAGACCGCCACCTGCTCCGGTGATAATCGCTACTTTTCCGTCGTATCCGAGTGCTGACATGGTGTGCTCCTACATTGTTGTGGGGGATTGATGCTCGTCTGGAATGTTATGTGAGTGTTGCCAAGGCAATCTCGGTCAGAGCCTTGTAATCAAGTTTGCCATTGCTGGCTCGCCCAACAGTGGCCACTGCGATGACTCGCTTGGGGGCTTTATAGGCAGCGTAATGCTGCTTGATAAAGGCGATCAGGTCGGCTTCAACAATGTTCTGGCCGGGCAATGCTTCAACGAGAGCGGTGATGGCTTGCCCAAAGCGTTCATCAGGTACACCGACGACGGCCGCATCGGCCACACTCGGATGTAATTTCAAGGCTTCCTCAACTTCTTCGGGGTACACCTTTTCACCACCGGTATTGATGCACTGACTACCTCGTCCGAGAAGGTGCACTGTGCCATCAATATCAATGCTGGCCCAGTCGCCGGGAATCGACCAGCGCACCCCGTTGATGATTTGAAACGTCTTGGCAGACTTTTCGGGATCTTTGTAGTAGCCAATGGGGGTGTTGCCTTTCAACGCCACGCGACCAATTTCGCTGCTCCCTGGTTGAACTTCTCGACCATCTTCGGTGAGGATCTTGGTATTCGGCCCAAGTTCAAAAGATGCGGTCTTTGATTCCCCATCTGCTGATGTTGTACTTTGCGCCATGCCGATTGCTTCGGATGAACCTAAGGCATCAACCATGATTAGTCGCTCACTGTGTCGGAGCAAACCCTGTTTCGTTTCGGCAGCAAACATCACGCCACTTGAAACAATGACCCGCAGGCTGGAGATGTCCCATCGCTGTGGTTCAGTGTCAAGGGCCCGCAAAATCGGTTTAGCGAAAGCGTCTCCAACAATGGACATTGAGTTGACATGATATTTTTCAATCGTGTCGAGCAGTTCGGCAGGGTCAAATTTGCGCCCAGCCATGGTGATAATGCATCCCGCCACAGTCAGATTGCTCATTGCGTTGAACAGACCCGTGCCGTGCATCAAAGGCGCGGCGGGAAGATTACGCGGACCAGGGCGCAATGAGCGTTCGCCAATGGGATCTCCTTGCGGGGTAGGAGGGAGACGCTTTTTGTTAGTGCTATCTAACGTTAAGAACAAGTCTTCCTGACGCCACATAACACCCTTGGGCATGCCAGTTGTTCCGCCCGTGTAGAGCAATAAAAGATCGTCGCCAGTTCGACCCCACGGACCCTGAACATTTGTCTCGGTGCCTTGCTCGGCGCGCACTTCGTAGTCAGTTGCCCACATCGGACATGATCCACTACCGTCGCTGACCCATAACCAAATGATGACGCCTGGCACTCGGTGTCGTAGTCGCTCAATTGTTTCTGAAAAGACGCCATGGAAAACGACGGCTACGACGTCGGCATTGTCCCAGATATATACCAATTCATCGTCGGTGTAGCGGTAGTTGGTATTGACTGGTGCTAGGCCGGCCTTGAAGGTTGCGAAAATACTCTCAAGATATTGTGGACAGTTGTACATGTACTGAGCGACTTTGTCCTGTTGACGTACACCTGCTTGAAGCAATGTCGCAGCGACACCGTTGGCGCGACTGTTGAAAACAGACCATGAAAAAATTTGATCTTGATGTTGTTGGGCGGGGGCATCAAGTAGGCGGGCAGCAACTGATTCCCAGGCATCTGCGAAGTTCCATGCACGAGCGATTGACACAATGAGCAAGCGTAGGCGTTTGCGTGTGCTGCTTTAGTATTGGCTCAAACTAAGGTTTACCAATGGACTTTGAACTTCCCGCCAGCGATGACCCGCGTCGTGTTGTGGTGCGAGAGTGGATCGCTCATAACCCGCACCCCACTGGGCGGGTCTTGGCTGATGCTGGCTACGTAGCCCCCCATTGGCCGACACCATATGGACTTGGGGCTGATCCTGTGCATCAACTCATCATTGATGATGAGTTGAGTAAGGCTGGTATCCGTCGACCGTCAAACCCAATCGGGATTGGTTGGGCTGGGCCGACAATTGTTTTTGCTGGTACGGAGGAGCAAAAGAAAAAATACATTCCGCGCTTGCTATCGGGCGAAGATTTTTGGTGTCAACTTTTCAGTGAGCCAGGTAGCGGAAGTGATCTGGCGAATTTGGGTACACGGGCAGTTCGTGATGGGGACGAGTACATCGTCAATGGGCAAAAGATTTGGACAAGTGGAGCGCAATACGCCAAGTACGGCATCTTGATCGCCCGCACAAACCCTGATGCTCCCAAACACAAGGGCGTCTCGTACTTTATTTGCCCAATGAATCTTCCTGGTATTGAGATTCGCCCGATTCGCGAGATGACGGGAGCGAGCACATTTAACGAAGTTTTTTTCACAGACGTTCGTCTACCTGTTGCCAATTTGGTGGGTGAACAAGACGAAGGCTGGCGTTTAGCCAAGGTCACTTTGGGTAACGAACGTGTCTCATTATCAACTGGTGGAGTGCTGTGGGGGAGCGGTCCAACGGCTTTGGAAATGTTGGATGCTGTGCGTCTGCGCGGAACAATCACCGACCCTGTGATGCGTCAGCGACTCGCAGTCATTTACACAGAGCATGTTCTTTTGGATTTGATTCGGATGCGCACTCTTTCGGCGCGTTTGCGGGGTGAGCAACCAGGAGCTGAGGCCAGCATTCGCAAGATTCTTGCCGACGAGCATGGACAAAATGTGATGGAAGTTGCGCGTGATCTTTTGGGAGCGCAAGCAATGTTGCGCGGCGTTGCCGAAAGCAGTGAGAGCGGATCTCATAACGGTCTTGGTGGTGGCGGTGGCGTCGGTTTGCGTGCGCTTGAACATCCTGGTTGGTTTGACGGTTACATGTTCGCGCGTTCGCTCACAATCGGTGGCGGCACTGGTGAAGTGCAGCGCAATATCGTGGCTGAACGCGTACTTGGCTTACCTCATGACAGTGATGCACTTCAAGGAATGACCTGGGCGCAAACTCAACGCAAGGTGTAACACCTAACTTTGTTGCGCAGTGCAGGGTTGGCCACCGCAGACATCTGTGAAGGTTCCACCAAATAAGAATTCAGCCATCTGACTACGAGCGACCTTGTCATCGCGTGGGTCGCCATGAGGATCGCGTCCGACTGACGGTGGCAGAACTTCAACGGGAATCATCTCGGCACCAGAGTCCCAAATAACAATCACGGATCCCGTATCGCCTTCGGCCACATCTTCTAGCCCCCAACCGGGGGTCACTTCTTGTGACCGACCTTCGGCGACCATGGGTCGATAGATCTTGGCTCCGAGAGATCGCGCCTCAACGAAAGCGGTGAGTTCGCTGACCTGATGATCTCCCCAAGCAACGTGCATCAGGACCGCCTTGTCAGTTCTGGTGCCAGGTAACGGATCACGAGTGATGTGGTTGATGTACCCGCCTCCTTCGCCGCGGTCCCACAACATCTGCATCAGAGAAATACTCAAGGAACGATCTCGCCGTGACGGGTAGGCCGGGACCATGACCGCTTCGTATTCGGTGAAGTCAATCGATCGCAGAAGCAAGGTGCTGTAGTTGATGCCAGGTACGCCAAGGACTGCGCGACTGATATCGGGGGAGACTGCGGTGATCGCAGAACCCATGATGCCGCCTTGGCTATTGCCGTAGTAGATCAAGTCTCCATCAACCTTGACGTTGTTGAATGCGGGATCAGACAATATGCCGTTATCGGCTGTCATTAAACGACCGAGAGCAATCATGTTGACGATGCCTTGTTGTAGGCGATCGGCCACAGTATGAAAGTTGGATAAATCTTGCAGCGAGACCACGGCATTTCCGACATCGTCTTCACTCATGCCAGCCCACTTCGTGGCGCAGAACAGCACGCCTGCCTCTTGGGCAAGGGCGCGCACATCGCCGCCATAATCAATTTCATATTCGCTACCCAATAATCCGTGACCATAAAGACCAGGGTGTAGAACCGCAGAAGGGTCATCGGCGGCCATTTTGGGAACTTGACACAAGAAAGGAACATCAACGATTGCGCCCATGATCGGTAATCGATTTGGACCCGTATCGGACGGTGCATAATTGAAGGCCTGACCTGGCGAACCATCGCCTGTGAGATGGGTAGGCAGTTTGAATGTACCTGCAACTTGTACGGCAACGTCTTCTTTTGAATTGGGGACAATCGCCGTGATTGTAAATTGAGGTGCGTTTGTATCTAGCCACTCAAGGGTGTTGTCGCGTACTTTCAAGATGCGACCAGTGAGATTTTCTGTGGATGCCACCGTGAAATCCCACGCCAGTTGGAGTGTGGAGCGATCAATCTCAGCGCTCTGCAAGGCGCTGAACATTTTTTCCATAGCGGCGGTGCGGGTGTTTAATTGTTCAATATCTGATTCATAGTTATCGCGGTAGTACTGGAATATCGGTGACGGAATGACATCTGTACCAGCGCTCGTCTTGAGACCACGTAATGCCACGATGTAGGTGTGACCTTCGCTGAGAGCGATAGCGGGATGAATGATGAGTAAGGGTTGTTCTCCGTCAACTACGGCGTCAAGTTCGGCCCATAACGGAATTCTGTCCCCGGACTCCTCATCAATGATGACCACCGAGGCGCTGTCGGCGAGTGATGATTCGAGATCGGTCCACGAAGGGAGAGCTGAAGCCTCAGCGTCTAGATCATCTACGTGCGTGAGGATTGAACTGTTTGGGCTGAATCCATCGTTGGTATTCCAATCGGTGGCATCAATGGCGACACCCGATGCATTAGTTGGCATCGAAGAATCGGGGATATTCACGCGTAAGCCGGTCGGAGTTGATTCATCGGCAGTTGCATAGCGATTGCTGGGGAAAGGCAAGAGGCATTGAGAGGCATCAAGTTCATCACAGCCGACGGGGCTTAAGGTGAGTGCCTCTTCAACAGCCAAACGCATCTCGGCGCTGAGGGCCTGACTTGGCGGTGCGGTAGCGCTGGTCGGCGCCTGGGTATCGGTCAATGCCGAATCGCTGCTTGAGCAAGCACTGCCAGCAAAAATGATGGCAGCAGTCCACATTGAAAGTCGACGAATATTCATGTTGTTTCCCCCTCAGGCATACGCGAATCGGCGTGACCGATTCGTAGCCGAACTATAGAGCACAAATGGGCAGTCCTTCGTTGAGTGCTAGTAATATCTGACC
>WLTJ01000053.1 GCA_009705435.1 Actinomycetota bacterium
AAAACTGGTTGATAGACAAGATGTAATTCGTGATTGGCCAACGCCAACTCGAGCGAGGCGGACAATATGGCACGATCCTTGGCAGAATTGCGCATGTTGTCGGTGTATAACTCACAGCGCGAGCGACCTCGCGTTTTGGCGTAATACATAGCGGTATCAGCGTTGCGCATGAGAGCAATTGCGGCATCCAGCAAATTCGACTCATCACTTTCGCCACGACTCATGACAACGCCGAGACTGGCACCAGTGACGACCTCAATACCTTGTAACAAAATCCGACCAGTGACTGCTTGACGAACGCGCTCGGCAAGATCAAGAGCCGCTTCTTCATCTGTGAGGCCTTCGCATAAGATAACGAACTCGTCGCCCCCGATGCGTGCAACGAGATCACCGGGGCGGGTTGCCGAGACTAAACGACGGCCGATTGTGGTGATCAGCAAGTCGCCGTTTTCATGACCAATACTGTCATTGACGTCTTTGAGTTTGTCGATATCTAGAAAGAAAACAGACACCGTTGATGTGCCTGATCGAGATCGTTCAATAGCCTCAGAAAGCTTGCGCACGAAAAGCGTGCGGTTTGGTAGTCCGGTCAGAGCATCATGGGTGGCGAGGTGTGCAAGTTCACCCTGCAGACGCAAAGCAGCGCTGATATCACGCGCCAAGATTGTGAGCCGATCTTCACTGCAGGAGGTCTGAACATCAAAGGTGTGGAGTTCGTTGTCGCTGCCACGAAGCGCCACTTCGCCCCGCCAACGCGAGCCCGGTGTGGCAACAAATTCGCGTGGCATCTGATCGCCGACAGAGACCGCAAGTTGCTCAAAATTCTCAGCTGCTGTATTGCGGTATATGACATTGCCGGCGAAGTCGGCGATGATGCTTGGGTCCTCTGAATCTGCGAGTAGCGCCAGCAACTTCTCTGAATCTTGATGAAAGATGATCTGACTGGTTGGTAACAAAGCCACCACACCGACATATCCAATGATCGTGCCGTCATCGTCGAGACGAGCATTGGCTAAAAATCGCAGAGAGCGGACGAGACCATGTGTATCGCTGATGTCGACGAGAATGTCGATCGGCGATGAGGTGTCGTGGGCCTGACGCCAAGCAACTTCTGCATTGGCACGGTTCTCTGGATGAGCATTGGCCCAAGGAGCTCGAGCAAGGGGAATCGGTCCTCCCTGGAGAGCGAGTTGGCGAAATCGCTCGTCGGCGAAGGTCAAGCGACCTGAAGCATCGGTCTCGTATAAGCCGATTTCGGGAGATTGGTCCGTTGAACTGATGACCAAGTTTGGCACGCAGTGGTCGCTCCAACGCGGAGGGTGGTGGAGGACCTAGCCGGTGACGATGCCGGAGGTTTTTGCGGTCACGATTGTGGCGTAATCAATGGCCTGCAAAAGAGTCTGGGCAGGATCTCCTGATTGCGCATCCAGCATCTGGTCCAGAGCGTGCATCTCCAGGACATAGGTATGAGTTTCACCTGCCGGTGGGCATGGTCCGCGATAGCCGATGCTGGGAACCTCAGGAGTACTGAAATCGTTCGCCCCGACAACAGTTCCGACGGGAGTTTCGCCAGCAAATAGCGACGTCACCGAAGGGTCAATATTGGCAAGCACCCAATGCACAAATCCTGCGGGGTTCTGTGTTGTGTTACTGGTGTCAATGAGGATAATTGCTAGTGAAACAGTGCCGACTGGAGGCGCAGTCCAATTCAGTGGGGGAGACTGATCGAGACCGAGACAAGTATGTTCAATTGGAATATCGGAACCGTCGGACCATGAAGTAAAAAGTTCTGTCTCAGAACCGTGGTCATCAAGATCAGTGTCCGGTGCTGCAGTGTCAAAACTACCTTGATCATCAGGCGCCAAGGTGGTGGTCATAATTGACTCGTTTTGATTGTCCGTGGGGAGTTTCATCTCACGGCCATCGTCAGAACAGGCCCCCACGACGAGGACAAGGCCAATCAGTGCGGCGGGATAGAGGCGATGTGTCATGACTGACAATATTAGGGTCCTTTGCTTCACCTCTTGTGGAACTAAACTCTCAAACATGTCTAGTGGCCCTAGTGATTCGTTGTGTGTGCTGACGATCCACGCACACCCCGACGATGAGGCCTCAAAGGGGGCCCCCACATTGGCCTTGTATCACGATCTCGGCGTTCGTACCGTGCTGGTGTGTTGCACGGGTGGTGAAGAGGGGGATATTCAAAATCCAGTTTTGCGTGCCGAAGGAGGCCCTTTCTATGGGCTCAATCCTGAACAAGAAAAGCAAAAACTTGCACTTATCCGTCCCGGCGAATTAGCGGAGTCGGCACGAATTATTGGCTTTGATGAAGTTGTCATGCTTGGTTATTGGGACTCGGGTATGGCTGACTCACCAGCGAATGAGAACCCAGATTGTTTCCATCAGGCTGATCTCGATGAAGCTGTGGGTCGTTTGGTGGCGATCATTCGCACCCAGCGCCCTCAAGTGATCATTACTTACGGCGACGATCAACGCGGTTATCCGCACCCCGATCATCTCAAGGTGCACGATATTTCATTGCCTGCTTTTCAGCGTGCTGGCGACCCAGCCTGGTATCCCTCGGCGGGTCCGGTGTGGCAACCGCTGAAAATGTATTACTCGGTATGGTCGCGCACGCGACTGATTGCTGTGAACGAAGCGATGTTGGCCAAACTTGGGACATCTCCATACGACGAAAAATGGCTCAATCGTCCCTCCCAAGATGACCGTATTACTACGCGTATTAACGTGGCCTCCCATATGGCTGCACGGTCGGGTGCTTTACGGGCTCATGCAACTCAGGTTGATCCAAACGAGTCGTGGTGGTTCGGACTCAATGACGAAGAACTTGCTCGCGCCTACCCTTTTGAAGATTGGGTGCTGGCACATTCGTTGAGCGGATACCCGAATGAGGACGAAGTAGAGATAGACATTTTTGCTGGTATCAAAGATGTAATTTCTTTGCGTGATGTAGTGAGCGCACCGAAGCGTTTAACTAACCCCGATCCGGTGGTGGCTCCGTGAGCGATACGCGCACTATTCAGTTTCGTTTAGTGATGGGTAAGGGTGATGAACGCGTATCTGGCCCCGATGATGCCGACACGGTGGCAACGATCGCTAAGGCTGATGCAACGATGGACCTATCAGTCGCGTTCATGAAGAGCAAACTCAAAATTACTGGTGCTACTGGGCCATTATTTGACGCTTTATCAAGTGGGCAAGCAGCGACGATTATCGCCGAACTTCTTCAGGCTGAATAAATCTCAGTTGCTGTCGCGCATGACTTTGCGTAATGCTCGGTAACCAATAACGACGGCATTTTGTTGGCTGAGAAGTTCTGTCACTTGAGCGTCATGAAGAGCCATGTCGAGATCATCAATCCATTCTTCGGCATCGTCGCTGAGCGCGCGAACTTCTGCTGTATCAATCGCCGGCTGAATATGAATCTCGGTGACGCCAGATTGCAAATGACGGATGGCGTTGTACACCCGCTCGCGACTTCCGGCTCGCCAGTCATGATCGAAATGATCAGGGAAGATGATGCCTTCTTCGGCTGCTAGCCGACGAAATGGAAAGCCAGCTTGTTCGGCGGTCAATGTTGACGGTAAGCGAATGGGCAATTTAAATTCAACGGCCAATTCAAGATACACATCGAAAAATTCAGGACGAAGTGTGATCACGCTGAGATGCGGTGCGAGATGAGAAACATCAAATCCCCATACGATGGCACGCTCAATTTGTGCTCGACATTCACGCAGTACTTCTGCTGGGTCGGCGTGCTCCCAGAGGTCATCAACGTTGCGTGGGAAACCACCGTCACCGGACAGCAGCGATGGGGCATGAGTAATGGGACCCCAGCGATATAGGGGGTGTTCGGCATTAAGCGTGATGTGCACTCCAATGTCTTCACCGTTGTACATTTCGGCTGCGTGCCGCGCCCATGGTGCAGGCACCATCACCGAAGCACAGGACGCGACGCCATCACGAATTGCTGAGTACACCCCAACATTGGCACTATGACACGAACCAAGATCATCACAAGAAATGATCACTAGTTTTTGACTTGCCTCGTAGCCGAGTCGCTCGGCGAGAGTTGCCTGATTGTCGCTCACACGTTCACGCTATCGGCAACGATTTCGCTCGTGGGGTTTAGTCGGCGGACCTCTTGCTTGTTGTGCCTTAACAGGCGCCCCAGAGTCCCAGTTTTGCGGTTTGAGCATTGCTCGCAAGGGAGGAAAATTCCTCGCTATAGGTCGTGTTGGGGGCGATCGCTAGCGGGCGAGCGAATCCACCGGTCATCAGGTCACCGTTGACGAAGAGGTTGTCAGAAAAACGAAAGATGTAACCCAATAATCGTCCATAGTGATCTCGTGCTTCAGCATCACGCTGGAGAATCACTGGAGTGCCAACAGGGAGCAAAAAAGTGGTGCGCTGAGAAGCCTCAGGTCCGTAACACTCGATGGGGGTATTCGGTTTTTTAGTTTCTGGTGTATCAATACCAATCAAGCGAACGCGTTCGACCTTGCCATCAATGGAGACATCAACTGTGTCACCATCAATCACTTTGACAACACGAGCATTAGCGCCCTGAGGTAATGATGAGTCAGAAGATGAACAGGATCCGAGAAATGTACATGCAAGTACGACAAATAGGCATCGCTGTCGAAAGTTGCTGAGATTCATATCGTCAGTGTGGGAATGGTTGAGACCCACACGGCGTCAACGAATCAGATGCGCTCAATCAGCGTTCCTGTACCGAGACCGCCACCACAGCACATCGAGATGATCGCGTAACGTCCACCTATTCGCTCGAGTTCGTATAACGCTTTTGTCGTCAGAATTGCACCTGTGCTGCCGAGAGGATGGCCAAGAGCGATGGCACCGCCATTGGGATTGGTCTTGGCGAGATCGGCACCGACGGCTTTGGCCCACGCTAAAACAACTGAGGCGAATGCTTCGTTGATTTCAAAAGTATCAATCTTGTCAATGGTCAAGTTGTTGCGTTCAAGCAAACGTTTCGTGGCGTCAATCGGACCTGTGAGCATCAGTACTGGATCAACGCCGACAAGGCACGTATCAACAACACGGGCACGCGGTGTGAGACCAAGTTCTTTCGCTTTTTCTTCGGTCATCATCAAAATTGCGCTGGCTCCATCGGAGATTTGCGATGAGTTGCCTGCGGTGTGGACACCATTTTCGCGTGCCACTGGCTTGAGCGATGCAAGTTTTTCCATCGTGGTTTCACGCATACCTTCATCGCGCGCAACGGTGTGTGTGGTCCCCGTGGGCTTACCATCGGCATCTAGATCGGGTGCTTCGACAGTGATGAACTGACCGTCGAAACGACCTTCCTGCCAAGCTTGCGCAGCGCGCTGTTGTGATTGCAAACCGAAGTTGTCGGTGTCGTCGCGTGTGACATTCCAAATGTCGGCTATGCGCTCGGCGCCTTCAAATTGCGAAGTGAATTCGTAATGCTCGAAGTAACTCTTACTCACAGCCTTGCCGAGAGAAACTTCCGCCTTAGTCTTGGGGTCTTTGGTGAATGCATTGGAGTTACTGCCAATCGGCACCCGACTCATGGACTCAACACCACAGGCCATGGCGATGTCAACGACACCAGAAGAGATCAGCGATGCAGCGAGGCCTGTTGCCTGCTGGCTTGAACCACACTGTGTGTCGACTGTGGTGCATGCGGTGGTGAGGGGCAGACCGGCCGATAGCCATGCGGTGCGTGTGACATTGAAACTTTGAGCACCGACCTGGCTGACATTGCCGCCGACTACTTGCTCAATTTTTGATGGATCGATTCCTGTGCGCTCAACAATGGCTTTTTGCACCAATCCGAGCAGGTCAGTGGGGTGGAGGGTCGATAGGCCCCCATTTTTGCGACCTACTGGGGTGCGCACAGCATCCACGATGACGACGGTACGGCCTGTATTTGATGTGTTGGAGTTAGACATAGGGGTCATCTTACGGTCATGCTCTAGTGGTGACCGATTCGCAGCAACCTAGATCCTTCGGCCCGGGTTCAATTTCTCGGCCGTCTCGCTTTCAGCCCTCCATGAAACCAGCCACCGATTCAGTCGGCGATCGCTATTTTCATGTGGTTGAATCTCGCGTTTGGATTGCTGAGGAACCCGCAGATTCTGCGTATTCAACCCACTTCCTAGGCATGCTTGACGACCACTCCTGCTGGGGTGTCGATGTACCCCGCGGCGAAGACCCATCGGACGGTGGAGCGCTGGACTTGTTTAGTTTCTTTGGTCGTGCTTCGCAAGAAGATTGGCTTGTAGCTGGTCGCGCGGTGCAGCTGGTTGAGTGGGCGAGAACTCATCGTTTTTGCGGTCGTTGTGGAGACAAGACTGAAGCACTACCTGGTGAGCGGGCGATGAAGTGCGCTGCCTGTGGGTTGATGAATTTTCCACGATTAGCACCTGCAATGATCACATTGGTGACTCGTGGTCCTGCCGGCCCCGATCAAGAAGCTTTGTTGGCCCAAGGTGTGCAATTTCGTGGTCCGATGTACAGCTGTCTTGCGGGATTTGTTGAACCAGGTGAAACTCTTGAAGGTGCAGTAGTGCGTGAAGTATTTGAAGAAGTTGGCGTCCACATTGGAACAGTGACGTACATGGGAAGTCAACCTTGGCCCTTCCCACATAGTTTGATGTTGGGCTTTCGAGCCGAATGGGTGAGTGGAGAGATTGTCTGTGACCCAAGTGAAATTCTTGACGCAAATTGGTACCGCAAGGACGCCTTACCAAATATTCCTCCTGGGATTTCAATCGCCCGCAAACTCATAGATTCATGGCTAAACGAATAGCAACAGAGAATCTATAACTTTTATTCGCTCCTTGTTTTTGCGACTAGGGTAAGTCTGTCGGGGGACATGTTTCTTCGCTGATCTACAGGGGGATGTAGAAATGAAACGACAGATTCGTAGTTCTCGTGCATCAGTTGTCATTGTCTTGTTCTTGTCGCTGGTGGCTTGTAGTTCCAGTGACTCAGGCACAGTGACTTCTGGGCCCGCAGGCACCGAGGTCCCCGATACCAGTCTCCCGAGTGAATCCTCTTTGTTGGCTGGGTCAGCCAGTGCCTCAGTGTTGCCGACAGTAAATGGTACGACCGATTATTTGTTAGAGGCTCCAGGCTGGAGTGACACGATTGCGCCCAACGACATCGGTGTCTATGTCAAGACATTTGATCAGGGTTCAGTTGATGTCGGCAATGGTGAAGGTGATGGCAGTTGGGTGCACGATGATATCCGTGCCACAGCGATCGCCCTTGACAACAATGGCGAGCGCGCCATCTTGGTCGGCGTCGATGTGTACATGATTTTCTCTAGTGATGCCGATGAAATAGAGCGTCGTGCACAAGTGTTGCTACCTGCAGATTGGCAGGGTGTACCGATAATGGTCAACGCCACTCATAATCATCATGGCCCAGATTCGGCGTTTTCAATCAATGATGATTGGTATTCGCATATGGCCGATGTCATCGCCGGCGTTGTAGCTGATGCGGTGAGCGATCTTCAGCCAGCGGTGGCTAGGGCCGCTACGGGTGTTCATCGATTTGGTGTCAGCGATGGACGCGACCCGATTGTCTTTGATCCGCGACTCAATGTCCTCGCCCTCACAAGCCAAGATCGTGCACCGATCGCCACGGTTGTGCAATGGAACAGCCATCCAGAAACCACACTCGGCTGGGAGCCGCCCGACGTGCCAAATCTCGCCGCCATCTGCGTCGAAAAAGGTTGGGATGCTGACTCGTGTTCGGCTGATGGTCGATACTTCACCGCCGATTATCCGGGAGTGTTACGCGAACATCTTCAGGCCCAAGGATTCGGCGACATTTTGTATCTTAATGGTGCAGTCGGCAGTCAGATTGGACCAGGCGATGCAGATGTTTGGAAGATCACTGACACCCATCCAGTGGGCAATGGATGGACGGCACCAGAGGGAGCGGAGCCTGTGTTGGGTTGCGATGATTTGCAGTGCCGCAATCTGGCGCGTACCGAAGCTATTGGAACCCAGTTGTCACAGGCGGTGATTGATCTAGTCAGCAAGGCGCAACCGATCACGGTCGACAAAGTTAAATTCACGACGCAACCTTTCTATACCAAGTTGACGAACATCGGCTTTCGTCTATTGATCGGTGATGGTGATCTTGCATGGAAGGCTCCGATGCTCTACACCTGCGAGCCAGGCAAACCCGAATCTGACGCGACATGTGCCAGTGATGACGGGGTTCTTGAAGTGGATCCGGTGCTGACACCTTTGACTGATAGCGAGATACGCGTTGGTGATGTGCTGAAAACGCGCATCTCATTTTTGGATCTTGGTCCAGTCGGCTTCATCTTCATGCCTGGTGAATTGCCGCCGGAACTGGTCGTGGGTCTGCCGAGCGACTTTGATACAAATACGTCCAAGTATTATTTGGAAGGTCTAGGACTTCATGCTGAAGGAGTTGATTACGACATTCCGGGCTATCTGATGTCTCTGGTACAACGTGATGTGCTTTTTACTGTTGGTCTTGGGACTGAAGAACTTGGATACTGGGTGCCTGTGTCTGAGTACCGATTGAAATGTTTAGAAATCGCTTTGCCCGCTGGTAC
>WLTJ01000054.1 GCA_009705435.1 Actinomycetota bacterium
GATCCACATACCAGGCCTACATTCCGAAACTTTCTGATCCTGCATTACGTGGATCGGCTATTGGTATCGGTGAGCAAGAGGCCCGTCATGCTGCCCTCATTGGCTCACTGTTGAACCCCGATCGGCTGGTCTCCTCATTTGGCCTGTCCATCGCCGCTCAATATCGCGAGGACACCGATGTTCCAGCACTGGCATATGCCGTGCCGACATCATTTGGAACTCTGTCGCCCGCCCCTGTGATTCTTGGTGCAGCCAACGAATCGGGTACTCGCACGACCGTCAATCTCGAAACACCCAGCCTCAATTCGTTGATCTACGAGGACTGAGATGGCGAGCCTGATTTGGCTCGTACACTGCACCCCGACGGTGAGTTAGTCGGGTGACCGCGGCTGGTGCAAACCAGTCGAGGAAAGTCGGGACTCCACAGGACAGAGTGCTGGCGCGAGCCAGGTGGGGGCGACCTTACGGACAGTGCAACAGAGAGAAACCGCCGATGGCTGGGAAACCAGATCAGGTAAGGGTGAAACGGTGCGGTAAGAGCGCACCAGCATGCCAGGTGACTGACATGGCTCGGCAAACCCCATTCGGAGCAAGGTCAAGCAGAGGAGATGGGCGGTCCGTCCATCCAGGCAACTGGAAACTCCTCGGGTAGACCGCATAGATGGATGGTTACCGGATCAGGGCAACCTGATTCACAGAATCCCGCTTACAGACTGACTCACCGTCACCTCAAATTTTATTGATCACCCTCGCGAGCAAGGGCTGCTGCTCTCACGCGACCAAGTTCTTCGAGTTGCATTTCCTCCCTGATGTTCAGCAACTTGGCGTAGAACATCAGTCCCCGCGCCGTACCAGTGACGCGAACTGGGACGCGATCTCCAAGATCACTGGCAAACCCCTGAGGGATCTCCACCTTGTAGACCCCCGCATCAAAAAGATCAATCTCATCGGCTGCCAAAGCAGCGGCTTCGTATCCCCCGCCACCAAAGACTTCAGCATCAACAAAAAAGGTAAACATAGTGACCGTTTCGTTACTCACAATTGCATCTTGCCACCTGCGGATTTCATTGTCTCGCTCAACTCACGAATTGCCGAACAGGCGATTGGGGTTCTTGACGACTACGGTTACTAGATATGAGCAAGATCACAGCCGAATCCCTCCCCAAAGTCAGCCTCGCTGACATCGACCTTTCATCGCCCGAGTTCTGGCTCAAAGACCGCCTCTTTCGCGAAGGTGCTTTCAAAACCCTGCGCGACGAATCCCCCTTTGCTTTTTTCAAAGAACTCGTTATTGAAGGTTCCCCCTTCCCTACTGGACCTGGGTATCGAGCCATCACGCGGCACGACGACATCTGGCACATCAGCCGTAACCCACAGCTTTTCTGCAGCGGTAAGGGCTCCAATATCGGCGATCTACCGATGGAGATGAACGAATTCTTCGGCTCCATGATCAACATGGATGACCCCAAACACTTCCGTTTACGCAGCATCGTCTCACGTGGATTCGCTCCTAAAGAAGTTGCCCGTATTGAAGACCAAGTGCGCTCACGCGCCGAGCGACTCGTCACCGAACTCATCGATCGCTTTCCCAATGGCGAATGCGATTTCGTTGAAGAGGTAGCGGCGGCCTTACCACTCGGGATTATCTGCGACATGATGGGCATCCCAGAAGAAGATCACAAGCAAATATTTCATTGGACCAATGTCATCTTGGGTGTCGGGGATCCTGAATTCGGCTCATCGCTTGAAGACCTGATGAAGGTCGCCATCGAAATGTTCACCTACGCTCAAGCCCTTGGTGAAAGTCGTATCGCTCATCCACAAGATGACGTGACTTCAGCAATGATGAATGCCATCGTTGATGGTGAGCGACTCACCGCACAAGAGTTCGGTTCTTTCTTCATTTTGTTAGTCGTCGCTGGCAACGAAACGACACGTAATGCGATCAGTCACGGCATGAAATTGCTCACTGACCACCCGGCGCAGAAAGATCTGTGGTTCAACGATTTTGATGCGAACACTAAATCTGCTGTTGAAGAAATCGTGCGTTACGCAACGCCAGTGATCCACTTCCGTCGCACAGTTACCGAAGACACCGAGTTGTCAGGACAAAAACTTCTTGCCGGCGAAAAAGTCGTGATGTGGTACTGCTCAGGCAACCGCGACGAGCGCTCTTTCAACGACCCTTTTGCCTTCGACATCACCCGTTCGTCAAGCACGGCCCAGGTTGGCTTTGGTGCAGGTGGCCCACATTTCTGCCTCGGTGCAAATCTGGCCCGCCGCGAGATCTCCGTGATGTTTGATGAGATTCGTCGACGCCTACCAAAGATGCGGATCACTGGTGAACCAGCCCTGCTGCAGAGTTCATTCATCAACGGCATCAAACGCATGCCTTGCGCCTGGCACTAAGAAGTTTTTTCTTGACCCATATCGCCACGCACATAATGGCGGCGACAGAGAAGTTCATAGCGAACGACATCGCCGAACAATGGTACGGCGACATCATTAGTGTCACCCACAACGACGGTTTCACCTTCATAGACAACAACACCGTTGATCACACGGGCGTTGTGTGTAGCTCGTGAACCACACCAGCAACGCGCTTCAACCTGCATTTCAACTCGTTCATCTGCAACTTCAAGCATGCGCTTTGTGCCCTCAAACAATAAGCCTTTAAAGTCAGTGATCAGACCAAATGCGTAGACATCTACTCCGAGATCATCAACGATGCGCGCTAATTGATCGCATTGTTCAAGCGTATAAAACTGCACTTCATCACAGACAATGAAATCGAGCGGCATTCTTGTTTCAGCAAGAGCGAACAAATCAATGGATTGCGAAACCTCAACAGCTGGTGCCGAGACTCCAAGGCGACTCGTGACCTGAGTTCCATCACGGTCAAGTTTGGTCAGTAGCAGACCTCTGCGATCCCTCACTGCCAAATTGAAATGAATCTGCAAAGCAAGCGTACTTTTGCCAGAACCCATCGTGCCGAAACTGAAACGTAAAGTAGCCATGACCTGACCGAACTTACTCGCTCAGAGGGACTGACGAACTAAGAGGAGGGAGTCGCCCCCGAAAGAATTTCTGGGACTCGAACATCGGCCACGACGGCATAGTGATCGCTACCCTGAACCCCATCAATCGGGTTGACCCCCGCAAGCCAAATCTTGGACGGATGTCCAGCGGGCTTGGGTCTCGGCCAACTCACGAATAGATAATCAAGGCGGCGATTTGGCCAATTGGCATCCGCTAGATACGGATTAGCGCTACTCCACGTATGACCACTGTCCTCGCCGCGTAATTCCCACATATCTGCAAACACTAAATTCGGGTGTCTCACAGATGTACGACCGGTCAAACGTCGGATCTCGTCGCTATCGGGCACTGCATTGAAGTCACCACCAAGCAGAACCGGCAAATCTATTTTCGGATCTCCGCGCAAACTCAAAGCAAGATCGGCGATTGCATCAACCTGCAACATTCGCACAGCTGATTCATCAAAACGATGATCGAGATGGGTGCAGATCACTGGCCAAGGTCCCCACGGAGAATCAAGAACCGCAAATAATGCTCGACGGTGTGCAGGGTCTCCCTTGGCATTGGGTAACGCAATTTGACCATGCCGAATAATCGGCCAACGCGACAAAATGGCATTACCCATGTGCCATTCACTTTGAGTGACGACAACCTGGTAATTCAGTGTGGCGGCAAAACCTTGCGCCTGTTGCTCCGTGGTGTGTACCTCTTGCAAGAAGACCACGTCAGGATTCTCTTCGCGCAGAACCTCTTCAATGACGCTCTGACGTTCCTCCCATGGACCGAAGTGCCACCAAAGATTCCAAGTCAGAACTCTGATCAAGGCGTGGTCAGTATCGCCAGCACGATGACGCCGTAGGCGGCAAAGGCAATCGACAGCATGCACGGGGCGAAACGAAAGTTTCGTGGGGGCTTCACTTCGCTGGTCTCAAGATTCTCAAAAAAATGTTGGCTCATCACGATGAGAGTTATCGGTCCATCCCCGTCGGGTCTTGAGACATTTCCGAGAATACCCCCTCACGCTGGGTGAATGCACACTTCGCCCGACTTGCGTCGTTATTACTATTAGAGATTTTTACCCCCAACAGAAAGAAGAAAAAATCATGAAACCACAAGTCCGCCTCGATCAATCAATCATCCTCGTGCGACACGACGAGATCGTCAACATGATGCTCGAACTCACCGCACCACCTTCCCCTGCGACTGAGCGAGCCCCCCTGGATATCGCCTTGGTCGTTGACCGTTCAGGTTCAATGCAAGGAGAACCCCTTGATTCCGTGCGTCGCGCAGTTCTCGAACTGATTCGCGTCGCTGGCCCCAATGACCGCATTGCGGTGATCAGTTTTGATACAGACATCGATGTTGTGCTGCCCCTCGCGCACCACAACCTGCCTGCGGTTCGCGATCGCATTCTGAATATTCACAGCGGTGGCTCAACGAATTTATCGGGTGGCTGGCTGAAGGGATTTGAAATTCTGAACTCGGCCACACCAAACACCGGGTCCCTACCAGCAATTAAACGAATCATCGTCCTCACTGACGGACATGCCAACTCCGGCGTGACTGATAGCGACGAATTGTGCACCATGGTCCGCGGAGCTACATCTCATAGTGTCTCCACTTCAATGATCGGCTTTGCCGACGGATACGACGAAAAATTGTTGGCCGCCATGGCAGATGCTGGACGTGGCAACGATTATTGGTGCGCCGGACCCGATCAGGCACTCAATGTTTTCAATGCTGAGTTTGATGGGCTGGCGTCGGTCGTTGCGCAAAATATCTCTTTGGAGATTCAACCCACTGAGGCCACCGCCGCCTGTGAAGTTCTCAACGAGTTCGATGGCGTTGACGTCCCCGGAGCTCCAGGGGCTCGTCAGATCATGATCGGCGATGCCTTTAGCGATGAGGTGCGACGTGTTGTCGTACGTTTCACATTGCGTCCCCGACTGGGAGTCGGCACATTTACAGTCGCCAACTTGGTTCTACGTTGGGCCTCAACCATTGGATCAGTTGAACTCCATGAATTGACGATCCCAATCGACCTCGAGTCCACGGAAAATGCCAGCGACCTCCGCGAGATGGACATTGAGGTCACCAAGCAGGTCCTTTTATTGCAGGTTGCCGAATTGCGCAAAGCAGCCATCAAGCAAGCCCGGGAAGGTCATATTGACAAAGCCCGTATTCTTCTCAACCAGGTAGTGGCCATCTTGGTTGCCACTGGTGCTGATCAGCGGGAAATTGACGAGATCAATGAACTCACTCAACGCCTTGAGCATTTCGGTGAACGCGATATGAAGATGCTGCATTCGATGTCTCGTAGCTCCATTAAGGGTCGCAACAAGCGCTTTGATCCGAACGACCCGTTCAAGGCCTGAGCCTGCCGACTAAGTTCTAGAGTCAACTACTCATTTAAAAATGGAGAGACTCATGAGCGAACGTTTTGAAAATGGATTCACCGGTCGAGTTGCCGTCGTCACTGGCGGCGGCACCGGCATGGGTCGTGAGTTGGTTCGTCAACTCACGGCCGACGGATGTGATGTGGCGACCTGCGATGTCATGGAGGACACCCTCGCGGAGACCGCAGCCATGTGTGCATCTGACGGAAACTCGGGACAAATACTGACCTTCATTGCCGATGTCTCGATTGAGACGCAGGTTCTCGCATTTCGTGATGCCGTGGCGGCATGGCGGCCACATGTCAACTTGTTATTCAACAACGCTGGCATCGGCGGTGGCGGCAGCATTATTGAAGAGGATCGTCACGACTGGGAAAAAACCTTTGGTGTGTGCTGGTACGGCGTGTACTACAACACCCGCGCCTTCTTACAAATGTTGCTCGATGCCCCGATCGGTCATGTGATTAATACGAGTTCGGTCAATGGTTTTTGGGCGTCGCTCGGACCGAACGTTCCTCACACGGCTTACAGCGCCGCCAAGTTCGCGGTCAAGGGTTTTACTGAAGCACTGATCACTGACTTCCGTATGAATGCGCCGACGCTGCGCGCTTCACTTGTCATGCCTGGCCATATCGGAACCTCAATCGCCATCAACTCACGCAAGCTGCTGGGAGCCGATCCAAAAGAGATGACTGCAGAGCAAATCGCACAGATGCGCTCTCGTTTCACCAAGGCTGGCATCGATCTCAGTGGCGCCAGTGACGAAGATCTTCGGGTGGGGATTCAAGCTCAAGGTGAGGCTTTTCGAGACAATGCTCCGATGTCGGGATCTGAAGCGGCAACTGTCATTTTGAACGGAGTTAAGCAAGGTGAGTGGCGAATCTTGGTGGGCGCTGACGCGGTGATTCTTGACGAAATGGTGCGCTCCTATCCAACTGATGCCTACTTGCCGGATTTCATGGAACGGGTGCAGGCCCGTGGCGCACTTGGTGGTATCCCCAACAGTTTGTGAAATCAACTCGCCGACGGTGCTACGAATAAGTCGGGCAACGCCTGGCAGCGTCGTGAGAATGCTGACTGAAGTGATGACCACATGTCGGACACAACGGATCGGTACGACGAAGACGACGGGCATCACGTTCAGCCTCAATCTCATTCGCTAACTCGGCCTTTCGCTGACCCTTCTTTTTTCCGTGTCGGTACGACAGGTATGCCCCAAAGAGACCCATTGTTCAGCCGATCACTTGTGGAAAGTCAGTGGCTCGACGGAGCCACAAAATGGATAAGCCGGAGCGTTTCTTGGGCCAAAAACTCTCATCTTCGACATTCGGATCGCGCCATCCAAGAGGTTCCTCCCTTGGTGGCAATTGGATGAACTGGCGCAACATAAATCCACGTTCAGCGGGCATTCCCGCAGCCTCCCATATTTCCAAGCTAAATCTGGGATCTGCCAATATTTGCGCAGTCCTGCGCTCGGCCTCGCGGAGCTTCGCAGTTGCCACACGACTGCGCTTGTCGATCCGCTTCTTGGCCACCGACTTGGGCCGAGTATCAAATTTCTTGGTCATCATTACCCCTCTCACTGACTTTGAACCTCACATCTCTTTAACGACCATAACCCGCCATTTTGTGCGCTGATCGGATGTTTTTTTTACTCGTTGCGCTTGAGAGTTCGCCCAGTCAGCGTGTAAGAATTAATCCATGACTACGACAACTCTTGATACATCACGTGCGCTTGTAGAGAATGCTCTCGCCGATTTCCTCGCCACCCACGATCCCAAGAAAATGGACAATGTCACCTTTCGTGGTCTGCGTTTTGACGCAGGTTTAGCCTGGGTGCATTTTCCTGTGGGCCGTGGTGGACTTGGCGTACGCCCCGATCTCAATCGCCTTGTTGAAGAGGGTTTGCGTAAAGCGGGAGCGGCCCCTCAAGACCCAGCCACATTTTTCATTGCCTTAGCGGGCCCCACCATTGCCACTCACGGATCCGATGAGGTACAGAAGCGATTCTTGCGACCGATGTTCACTGGCGAAGAGAAGTGGTGCCAGTTATTCAGTGAGCCTGGTGCGGGATCAGACTTTGCTGGTCTTGGTACACGTGCAGTGCGCGATGGTGATGAGTGGGTCGTCAACGGACAAAAGGTCTGGAATACTTTGGCGCACTTAGCCGACTGGGGCATGCTCGTAACGCGCACCGATCCCGAGCAGCCCAAGCACAAAGGCATGACATATTTCGCGATCGATATGCATTCACCCGGTGTTGAAGTTCGACCGTTACGCCAAATTACTGGCGAGGCCGAATTCAATGAGGTCTATATGACCGACGCACGAGTGCCTGATACACAACGTGTCGGCGATATCGGCGACGGTTGGCGAGTAGCACTCACCACTTTGATGAATGAGCGCACCGCTATTGGTGGCGGTGGTGGCGGTAACAGCAAACGTCGGGGTCCAATCGATGAAACAGTGCGCATCTGGAACGAACTTCCAAGTGATCTACAAACGGGAGCTCAGAAGGATCAGATGATGAGGTTGTGGTGTCGTAGCGAAGTGCTGCGCCTCACCAACGCCCGTGGAGCCGCGGCGGCCAAGGCAGGTAACCCCGGGCCAGAAGGTTCCATCGCTAAGTTGATGCTCGCCGAATTCAATCAAGAGGTCACCGCTTTCACAGTTGGATTGCTCGGTGCCAGAGGGATGATTGATTTCGACTTCACTTTCCGTCGCCCTGACGGTCTCTCTGTGGATGGAGCAGAAGGTGGCGTGCGACATTCGTTCTTGCGCTCTCGGGCAAACTCCATTGAGGGCGGCACGAGCGAGATCATGCGCAATATCTTGGGCGAACAAGTTCTTGGCCTGCCCGGCGAACCTCGCGTGGACAAAGCCATCCCGTGGATCAAAGTTCCCCGCAACTAGCCCGGCCTTCTCGGTAGAAAAACCGTCTTCGGTAGATTCCTGAGCGTAAAACACTCGTTCACCTACCGAGAACGGTCAAGATGGCAGGGTGCAGACGTCACGCGGTATTGAAGTTCCCGAGGATGCCATCGCCTGGTCCTTCGCTCGATCCACGGGTGCTGGCGGTCAAAACGTCAACAAGGTCTCCTCTAAGGCCACGCTCAGCGTGTCTACGGC
>WLTJ01000055.1 GCA_009705435.1 Actinomycetota bacterium
ACTTTGTTACTGGCAATCGACGTCAGCAAGTTGGAAAACTTCATGACCGCTGGTGCCGTGGCTCCAATAGTCGTCGGACTAGTGATCTTTCGATTCGCCGCCAACGCGATGATCAAAGCCTTCGTCATCATTGTGGCGTTGGCCCTTGGGGGCTTGATCTACTCGCAACGCAGTCAAATATCTGACTGCGTTGATCAAGCCAAATTAGGATCCATTGAGGGAGATCAGGCTCAGTGCACAATCTTGGGATACGACTTTCAACTTGACATTCCTTGAGCAAGCGCTTTTAGTGACATAGATCTGCAGGAAGATCTCAAGTTCAGGAATTTCATCGCAAGCGTCTAGCCTAAGTGCATGGAAGTAGCCCTGATCCGCCATGCAATCCCTATTCGTAAAGAATTGGTGAGTGGTGTTGCGGACCCAGAATTATCCGCGGACGGTTGTGCTCAAGCGCAACTCTTAGCTGATTATCTCTCCAAAGAATCTTTTGATGCCTTGTACGCGAGCCCAATGAAGCGTGCCCAACAAACTGCTCAAGCCGTCTCAAGCGCCTTAAATTTGCCATTGATCACTATTGACGGAGTAGCGGAATATGACCGTAATAGCAGTGAATATGTCCCGGTCGAAGAACTCAAAGCGACCAATGACCCACGCTGGCAACAGATGGTCAATGGCGAATGGACGGGCTTTGAAGAAACTGAAGAAGAGTTTTCTCGCGGTGTGGTGAGCACGATTGAATCGCTCATTGAGCGCCATGAATCGCAGAGGATCGCCATTGTCTGTCATGGCGGAGTGATCAATGCCTATGTCTCTCATTGTCTCGGACTGCCGAACAGCAGAGGTTTCTTTTATCCGAATTACACTTCCATCCATCGCATCGCCGCTGCACGCAGTGGTGAACGGAGCATCGTCACTCTCAACGAAACATCTCACTTGCGTTTGAGCGGATTGCCGATGGGTCTGTTTCAGAAATCGCTGAGTTAGTGATCTAATGGCCTAGTTATGAACACCTCCAGACCCCGCCAAGATCCACTGTTCTCACCTCAAGCCGATGTTGCTGGTCTTATGCGCCACCTTGATGCTTGCGTTTCACCTAGTCACGCAGTTGATTACTGTGGCACACAACTTCGCCTTGCAGGTTTCCAAGAGGTGTCCTTCTCCAACCTCGGAAGGGCTCTCCCCAACTGTGGCTTCATTGCCGAGTCCGGACTTCTTCTGGCATGGGATAACTCCTCCAAGAATTTCTCTCATTTCCGAATCGTCGGGGCGCACACAGATTCTCCCTGTCTGAAAGTTAAACCTCTTCCAGACGCTGGCAACTTTGGTTGGCGACAACTCGGCGTAGAAATTTACGGAGGGATACTCAGTAATTCCTGGCTTGACCGGGATTTAGGCGTTGCAGGACGTGTTGTTTTATCGGATCATTCTGTGGCTCTCGTACGAGTCGACGAAGCGGTGGCGCGCATTCCACAGTTAGCCATTCATCTCGATCGTGATGTCAATGAGAGAGGACTCATTCTTGACAAGCAGATTCATCTGATGCCGATATGGGGCTTAGGAGATTCAACAGAGGGCCATTTCAAAGAATGGTTGAGCAGCAAAATTGGGGTCGGCTCGTCTCAAATTGTGAGTTGGGATCTTGGCTTATATGACCTCACACCAGCATCTCTCTTGGGATCAGATTCATCACTCATCGCAAGTGGACGCTTAGACAACCAAGTTTCCTGTTGGGCGGCCATTGAAGGGTTGATCGCTGCAAAAACACGAGGCGATAACTCAACTAACTGTTCTGTTGTGGCCCTTTTTGATCACGAAGAAGTGGGTTCGCAAAGTACGCATGGGGCTGCGGGCCCACGCCTGCAATGGCTCCTTGAGTCCCTGAGCGCTGCCAATAAAAAATCATTCCATGAAGTTTTAGCTGCCTCGCATTGCATCTCGGCTGATAACGCACATGCAGTGCACCCCAACTATCCAGAACGCCACGATCCACAACATCGACCACTTCCAAATCTTGGCCCAGTGCTCAAGAGCAACGCCAATCAACGCTTTGCCACATCGCCCGAGTCAGCAGCTGTCTTTATCGAAGCCTGCACAGCAGCCGACGTACCATACCAATACTTCGTCTCCAAGAACACAATGCCATGCGGATCAACCATTGGTCCGATCACGTCAACTCAATTGGGAATACCTACCGTGGATGTTGGTGTGGCTCAATTGTCAATGCATTCAGCGCGTGAACTGTGTGGGGCACTGGATCCTCTCTTGTTCACTCAAACGCTGGCTCATTATTTCGTTGCTGAGTGAGAGGCCTTACTTTGAGCGGCATCAAATAAGGTCTGAAGCTCTCGCTGAAGCTGAGCTGACACTTCTTTGACTGCTGATCGCGGCATCCGACCGTCGACGGTATTTGGCACTTGAATAGGGGCGCCTATGATCACGACCAACTTCCTTGGATAGATGAATTTTGCACCCTTCCCCATCACTCGCTCACTTCCACCAATACCCACAGGGATGATTGGTACTCCTGCTTTGCAAGCCACATAAGCCGCACCGTCCATCAGCGGTTGCACTGTAGGTCCAGATTTGCGCTCACCTTCAGGGAAAAGCACAAGAGGTTCACCAGATTGCAGAGCCTTGATGGAGCGCAAAATCGCCTCACGGTCTGCCGAGCCCCTCGTCACGGGAAAGGCCCCTAAAGAAGTGACAATCCAGCGCAGGGGTTGGCTCTTCCAGAGAGAATCTTTTCCCATGAAGCGCATCCTGCGTCGGGTGCAAGATGAAGCGATAGGAGTATCTAAGAAACTGCGATGCACGGGTGCCAAAACAAACGCACCTTGCTCAGGAATGTTCTCTTGGCCTGTGAGAGACATTCGGCAATAGGTGCGACAAAAAATTGAGACCGTCGTGCGTACACCTGCGTAAAAAACTCGAACCCCTATCGCGTCTGCAGCGAGATGTGAATCAACTTCACTCACGACAACTTCCCCTCAACAAGACTGACGATTTGTTGCACAATATCAACCACATGACGGCCACTCGTGTCGATCAGTACAGATCCCTCAGCCTCCCGAAGAGGACTATCTGCACGTGTTGAGTCCAATAAATCCCGTTCGCTGATCAGTCTTTCAACTTCATCAACATCTCCGCCAATCTCAGCAACTCTCCGTCCAGCGCGAACTCGTGGCGTGGCCGTGAGGTAGACCTTCAACGTCGCGTCGGGAAACACAACAGAGCCAATATCCCGACCCTCCACTACACCTCCCCCGCGCTCGGATGTCCAGGCACGCTGCCTGCTACGTAAGTTGGCACGTACAAGTGGATTCGTGGCGATCACGCTGGCCGCCTTCGTCACAGCAGGAGTTCTGATATCAACGGTGACATCAACGCCGTCAGCGATTACCTGATTTTCCAATACTTCCATAGAAAGGATTTCACATAAGGCTCCAACTTGTTCAATATCACTTGGATCGACTCCTAGACGGAGCACCGTACTTGTGACTGCACGAAACATCGCCCCGGTGTCCAAGTACTGCAACTTCATCGCATGGGCTAAAGCCTTGGCTATGGTTGATTTGCCCGCACCAGCCGGACCGTCAATTGCGATAATCACCCGCGCGTCAGACACAGAATTACCAACTAGTCCCCACAGGACGACCCTCGTCATAGCCAGTTGAACTTTGAATGCCTACGGTTGCCCGTTGATGAAACTCTTCATTGGTGTTAGCGCCTGCGTACGTAAATGAACTGCGAACACCAGCCACGATTTGGTCAATGATGTCTTCAACTCCTGGCCGCTCGGGATCTAAATACATCCGCGATGTAGAAATCCCTTCTTCAAACAATTCTTTACTGGCCCGATCGAAGAGACCTTCTCGACGCGTTCTGTTACGTACCGCTCGATTTGAAGCCATGCCAAAATTCTCTTTGTACAGACGCCCATCCGGATCGCGCAGAGTATCTGCAGCGGATTCGTAAGTTCCTGCGAGCCAAGAGCCGAACATCACGTTGCCTGCACCCGCCGCCAGCGCTAGTGCCACATCACGCGGATAACGAATGCCCCCATCAGCCCACACTGAAGCACCCAAACGTCGGGCTTCTTGAGAGCACTCAAGCACTGCTGAAAACTGTGGGCGTCCCACGCCCGTCATCATGCGAGTTGTACACATCGCTCCGGGGCCGACACCCACCTTGACAATATTTGCACCTGCATTCACGAGATCGCGAGTCCCACTGGCTGTCACGACATTACCTGCGACGATAATTGCGTTGGGTGCTGATGCCCGTGCTGCCTGCACGGCCTCAAGCATGCGTGACTGATGTCCATGTGCTGTGTCAACGACGAGAACATCCACTCCCATCTCGTGTAACACTTTTGCTTTGTGTGCTGGATCGCCATTGACCCCAATCGCTACAGAGGTGAGGAACTGACCATCCGAGTTCAAGGCTGCTCGGTAGAGCGTTGACCGCAATGCGCCTCGACGAGTGACACAGCCGATTAAGCGACCTTCAGCATTGGTGACCGGAGCAGCGGTCAGACGTTGTCCCGACAACAAATGAAAGATTTCCTCAAGATCTGTACCCTCTTTGATACAAAGCAGATCAGTGGACATCACATTATGTAACTGAGTGAAACGGTCGTAACCTGCCGCATCTGCCTCGGTAAAAATTCCAAGTGGATGATCTAATTCATCGGTCACAATCACCACGCCATGTGCCCGTTTATGAATCAAACTCAGAGCTTCACCAACCGTGTCGGTGCGCGAGAGGGTGATGGGTGTCTCATAAATAGGATGCCGACTCTTCACAAAGTTGACCACCGCACTGATGACATCAAGGGGAATATCCTGTGGGAGCACGACTAAGCCGCCGCGACGTGAGACGGTTTCTGCCATTCTACGACCAGCAACCGCTGTCATATTTGCCACAACGACGGGGATCGTCGTACCAATCCCATCCGATGTGGAGAGATCCACATCTAAGCGTGATCCGATATTTGACATGCTGGGGACCATAAAGACATCGCTGTACGTGAGGTCATAGGAAGGCGACAAGTCATTTAGGAATTTCATGTGTCTACATCCTCCGTTGCTACCCATACACGAGTGCGCAATCAGGCTAGGGGCTAACTTGGTCTAGATGAAGCATCCAATCGTTCTTGTTCATGGCTGGGGTGGCTCCTTCTCGACAACGTGGAAATCTAGTGGCTTCGCCGATCTCCTTGAAGACGCCGGCAGAACTGTCATCGGTGTCGACCTATTGGGACATGGCCAGGCTCCAAAACCTCATTCCCCTGAGGCTTACGCAGACCTCACTGAGCGAATTTTACAAGTCATGCCTCCTGAGCCAGTGGACCTCATTGGCTTCTCCCTCGGCGCAATTACCCTTTTGCGTTTAGCCATCGAACATCCTGATCGGGTGAAAAGTTTGGTCCTAGCGGGAATCGGGAGAAATGTCATTGAGGCTGATAGTCAAGATTCGCACCGTTTGATCGTTGACGCCCTTGAAGGTCATTTGACCGAAGAGAATAATCTTGCACGCCTTTTCGTGCAGTATGCCGAGCAACCAGGCAATGACAAAATCGCACTCACGGCGATCATGAAACGCCAGCGTGATCCTTACACGGTGAAAGAATTAGCAAAGATAACTTGTCCAGTTCTAGTGGTTATCGGCGACAAAGATTTCGCTGGCCCAGGTGACGGTTTGGTGGCCATGTTGCCCAATGCGCGTTTAGTGTCCTTACGAAATGTGGATCACTTTGCGACCACCGAAAATTTCGGATTCTTTGATGCGGCTTTTGATTTCTTAGGTGTGGATGTGTCATGAAATCTGGTTCCATAGGAACGGATACAGATCATGCCATTGAAGTTTTACGAAACGGTGGTGTCATCGGCTTTCCGACCGAGACGGTCTACGGTCTTGCCGCTGATGCTTCAAACAGTGTTGCTGTCAATCGCATTTTTGACATTAAAGGTCGCCCGAGAAATCACCCTTTAATCGTCCATCTTCCTTCCCTAGTTGAAGCTCGACTCTGGAGCGCCGATTGGTCAACCTCTGCGGAAATTTTGGCGGCTTTGTTCTGGCCTGGTCCCTTGACAGTAATTGTTGCAAAAGCGCTCACTGTCAACCATGAGGTGACAGGGGGCCTCGAGACAATTGCATTGAGAGTGCCGAATCATGCTGTAGCCCTTGAGGTTTTACGAGGGCTTGAGTGTGGCGTAGCAGCCCCGTCGGCAAATAAATTTGGCAAGGTCAGCCCAACCACTGCAGAGCATGTGCTCAATGATTTGGGTTCAGAGGTTGATTACATTTTGGATGGCGGACCTTGCTCCATCGGCCTTGAATCCACGATTGTTGATTGTTCAGCGAACATCATTCAGATTCTCCGTCCAGGCGGCATTTCGCGCGAGTTAGTTTCTCAGGTCGTGCCCGTGGCCGAGCAGATGACTGGTCCAAGTCGCGCTCCAGGAATGTTGGACTCTCACTATGCACCGACTTGTCGTTTGACCGTGGTTGCTGACGTGAATGAGGCGCAAGCCCTTCTGGCGACCCAGGCCGTCACTCAGCAAGTTCGCATTATTGATGGAAGTAGTGATCCCACATTGTTCGCTACTCAGATGTATTCGCAATTACGTCAATGCGATGACGACGGCATTGATCAAGCGATTGTGGTGCTTCCCTCTCCCAATGGAATTGGTACTGCGATTCGCGATCGACTGCTCAAGGCCGCTCATGGTGCGCAAACCCAATCTCATTGATGGTTCGGATCCAGAGGTCGCGAACGGAAAGGGCATTTGTTTGACCATCAACCATCAAACTGACGCTGCTTGATCCCGCCTCGGGAAGAACTTCCAGACGGCACCAGGTAAGGACTGGATCTTCAATCTGAACTTCTAAGAGGTATGGCGGATCATCAAGCGCCACATCTCCAATAATGCGCCCCGCCAAAAGCAGCAGTTCAAAGGCGACGACAGGAAGTGCATTGATGACAAATGAGGGCCGATCAACATCAAACGCCGAAGGGACCTTTGGGATTGAAATTTGTAGAGGCTCTGGCTGTTGCTGACGATGCCAATTCATAATTTCATCGAAGGCCAAATTAACCAAAGCCATGTGCTCGTCGGATCCCCCTCGATCCGGATGAAATTCCAGCGCTAAAAAACGCCTCGCTTGAATGATCTCGTCGATACTCGCAGTTTGAGTCAAACCAAAAAGTTTGTAGAACTCTGCAATGGGATTCTCAGGCATCTATTTTTTGGGGCCAGCAGACGTGTAAGAAGTTCCTTCAGGATCGTTAGCCCAAGGCGGTGCACTCCCCCAAGAATCTTCAAAGACTAATTCTGTGATGGGACGCCGCCGAACTAGCCCATGTGAGCCGAGCGGGCGACCCAAAGTAATGCAAGCAGATAAAGCGACATCATCTGGAATACTCAGAAGCAATCTCAATTCAGCATCCACAGATTGATGCCACATAGTCAATGCGCCTCCGTAGCCCAAAGAACGCGCGGCCAAGAGAAGATTCTGACAGGCGGGATAAATCGATGCGCCTTCATATGGGGATGGTTCGCGATACCGCACGAGACACGCCAAAACGATCACCGGCACGTTTTCAATGTTGTCCACGTAGTGCTGCATGGTGGCGGCTTGGCGCGCCTTGCGCGAATCACTTTTCTTTTCTACTTCTGATTTATAACCGTCCGTCTCTGATTTGCTTGACCAGCCTTCACGAAATGAGTCTCCCAAAAGTTTCTTAGCCTGTATGGCCATTGGCCCATCTCGCAATACCAAAAAACGAAATGGCTGACGATTCGATCCACTTGGGGCACGCGTGGCATGCCAGACGATGGTGTTTAAATCTGTCTCGGGTATTTGCTCATCGGCATACCGCCGAATCGTGCGCGTAGTGGCGATGACATTCAGCGCTTCCAACGAACCGTCAGTGGACATCTAGCGACCAGTGAAATTGGCAGGGCGTTTTTCCATGAAGGAGGCCACACCTTCTTTGAAGTCTTGAGTTTGAATCAATGGCAAGAGTTGCAAAAAGACATGATGAATGTTCTGTTCGAAAGTTTCTGTCTCTGCAGCCCGCATCATGCGTTTGATGGCACGCACAGCTAGCGGAGCGTTTGAGGCAATCTCCTGCGCTAACTCTGTCGTACGACTCAATAGATCCTCTGGAGCGACAACATGGTTAACCAAACCAAGCTCTAGGCCTTCCGCAGCGCTCAGGGTTCGTCCCGTAAAGCAAATCTCTGCCGCTTTGGCGTACCCCACGAGGCGCGGTAGCAACCATGTCCCTCCACTCTCGGGCAATATTCCTCTCTTAGCGAAACCTGGAGCCAATTTGGCAGAAGACGAGGCAAGACGCATATCGCAACCAAAAGCCAGATCCAGTCCGTACCCCGCAGCGCTGCCATTGAGTGAGCAAATCGTCGGTGTGTCGAGATTGTGGAGCACCACAGGAGGCGCCGTCCTCAGGTCAAACTC
>WLTJ01000056.1 GCA_009705435.1 Actinomycetota bacterium
CAGGCCTTCCAGATTTCCAAATATGTGAGTTTTGTGGGTTTGATGGTGGCCGCCTTTGGAATTGGTTTTGAGTTTCCTGTACTGCTGGTTTTTCTGCAATTGGCTGGAGTCTTGAAACCACGGCAATTAGTGCAGGGGTGGAGAGTGGCAATCGTCGTTATCGTTGTGATTGCCGCTGTGATCACCCCCTCCGGAGACCCGATCACGCTCTTATTGCTCTCAGTTCCTCTCGTGATCTTTTACTTCCTGTCGATTTTGATTGGTCACTTAGCCACTCGAAATCGCAAGGATGACGATTAAGTCACTAGTTCGACCTTTTCACGGGGCAGACTAGGAAGGTGCGGATTGACCGGCCGGCGCTGATCGCCCAGTACAAATTTCCTCTTGATCGTTTTCAGATTGAGGCCATGGATGTCCTAGATGTGGGCGAGTCAGTTTTGGTTGCGGCTCCGACAGGAAGTGGAAAGACGGTTGTCGCTGAATACGGGATTTCTTGTGCACTTGCGGACGGTAAACGGGCTTTTTATACGGCACCAATTAAGGCTCTCTCCAACCAAAAGTTCAATGATCTTGTTGAGCTCTATGGACGGGACAAAGTTGGTCTTTTGACGGGAGATAACGCCGTCAATGGAGATGCCCCGATCGTGGTCATGACAACTGAAGTTCTCCGTAACATGATTTACGCGCGTTCGAGAGCCCTTGATGATTTAGGTGTTGTGGTCTTAGACGAAGTGCACTTCATTCAAGATTCATTTCGGGGACCAGTTTGGGAGGAAGTTATCATCCACTTACCTCGCTCGGTGAAGTTGGTGTGCCTCTCGGCAACCGTGAGTAATGCTCATGAAGTTGCTGACTGGATAAGTACGGTACGCGGGATGACGCGTTTTGTCGTGGAAGAAAAGCGACCCGTCGAACTGGAAAATCTTTTTATGGTCGGCGATCGAACTTTTGAACGTGAACACCTTTTTCCGACCCTCGTCGATGGACGCCCAAACCCAGAAGGTGCGCGACTCGAGGAGCAAGCCCGCAAATTGGGTGGACGAAGCGCCGGCAAGGGTCGGGGTCGAAGGAGTTTGTACACGCCCTCGCGCCTTGATGTCGTCGAACGACTCAATGAGGAGGGTCTGCTTCCTGCAATATTTTTTATATTCAGTCGCAATGGTTGCAACGAGGCGGCCGAATCTTGTTTCAAACAAGGACTCCGACTGACCTCTCCAGATGAGCGCCGGCGCATCACACAAATTATTCAAAGTCGTCTCGGAGATTTGGAAGATGATGATTTGGATGTTCTCGGGTATCCGCAATTCGTGGCTCAACTTGAGGCAGGTATCGCTGCTCACCATGCTGGATTGGTTCCGCCATTTAAGGAGACAGTTGAAGCGTGTTTTGTTGAGGGATTAGTGAAGATCGTCTTTGCTACTGAAACCTTGGCAGTCGGCATCAACATGCCAGCGCGCTCAGTGGTGATTGAAAAACTTTCAAAATTTACAGGAGAACATCACGAATTCTTGACGGCAGGCGAGTTCACCCAACTGACAGGGCGGGCAGGTCGGCGTGGTCTTGACGAAAAGGGACAGGCCGTTGTGCTGTGGAATCCGTTTGTCACTTTTGAACAGGTCGCCGTTTTGGCGAGCAGTCGTTCTTTCCGCTTGACTTCATCGTTTCGTCCTACCTACAACATGGCTGTGAATCTCGTGCGGTCATATTCAAGTGAAGAAGCGCGCCATTTGCTCAATCTGTCCTTTGCCCAATATCAAACAGATCGCGATGTTGTCAAGATTGAAGCGCGCCTTGATCGTCGACTTGAGCAATTGGCTGAACTGCGAACAGCGGCGGAGAGCCCATATGGAGATATCCACGACTTCCGAGCGCGTATTGATGGCACATTGGGAGTACGTAGCGAAAGCGCAGTTGAGTTCTCTCTCAATCGCCTGCGTCCAGGAGCGGTGATTTATGTGGATAAGGCAAAGGTGAATGGTCGATGTGTTGTCCTAGCGACCGCTCATCGATCTGGTGGCGTGAAACTGAATGTATTGACCACTCAGAGAGCGACCTTGAATCTTTCGGCTCGTGATTTTCGTGAACCTGTTGTGACCCTTGGACATGTGCAATTACCCGAGCCATACGCTCCAACAAATCCAACCTTTCAAAAATTGGTGATTGAACGACTGATCTCAATGCGCGCCGAAGAGACACAGTGGACCACGCCAACTCCTGGGCATCAGGCTGTTCATCCAGTCGAGGATGATCCTGATTTGAAGGCTCGCTTGAAGGCTGCTGTGCAGTCTGATCGCCTCGCACGTGAAGTAGACGATTTACGTAAACAGGTCAAAGCAAGAGGAAACTCCGTGGCTCGTAAGTTTGATCGAGTCCTTAAAATTCTTCAAGATTGGGAGTACATCTCCGACTGGTCGCTGACAGAAAAGGGAGAAGTGCTGGCGCGCACGTTTCATGAGAGCGACTTACTGGTGGCTGAATGTCTTGATCGCGGTCTCTTAGATGATCTCGATCCTGCAGCGATGGCTGGTTTAGCTTCGGTTTTTGTCTATGAACATCGTTCAAGTGAGCCACCTCCTGCGCCGTGGTTTCCTTCCGCTGAGGTCCGCAAAAAGTGGCGACGAATTGAATCTGTCAGTCGCGAATTGCTGCAGACGGAACAATCGGCGTCCTTAAATCAACATCGCCCACCTGACCCGACATACATCGCTATTGCCCATGCATGGGCGGCCGGTGAAGGCTTCGCAGAGGTCGTTGAGGCCGAGGAATTGTCGGGTGGAGATTTTGTCCGAACGATGAAGCAGTTGATTGATCTCTTACGGCAAATAACGACCATGGCTCCTTCGGCACAGACTAGAAGTTCTGCCGAGGCGGCAGCGAAACTTTTGATGCGTGGCGTTGTTGCGGCGTCAAGTTCGGTCCCTGGAGTTGCTCCATGACGATCCGTCGTGGTTCTGATTGGGGTCGTCTCGGGACTCCGCCTGAGGATCTACCTTCAGCAAGGTCGGATCGTGAAATCGGAGAGCATCTAGGGAATGGATTAAACACGATACGGCTGTGTGGGGGAGACATGTTCGCCACACTTGGCGGATCAACATCAGAATCGCCGACACCAAGTTTGGAATTACCAATCGATGTCATGCAGATCAGTTTTAAACACTCACGAGATTCTGAGTTGAAAATACGTGTGGCGAGTTCGCATTGCGTTTTGCGGGCTATAAATGCACGAGGTGGTTGGTTTCGGGGCAGCTCCGTGGCCGTCATGAATGCCCAATATCTTGGGAAGTGGGACGTGGCTCCACGTGGACATCCCAATGATGGGAGAGTCGAAGTTTTAGAAGTAGATGCCCGCATGTCTGTGCGCCAAAGGATGATCGCGCGATTGCGAATGAAGACAGGAACGCACCTGCCTCATCCGGATATCTCTGTGAAGAGTGTCAGCGAATTCACATGGTCCGGTTCTGCACTGACGATGTGGATTGATGGGGCGAAGATTGGCGTGGTTCAGTTTGTAGAGATTCAGGTGATGAAAGATTTCGCTACATTATGGATATGAGGGAGAACGGTTGTCATGATGAACCCTGAAAAGACGGCGGCGATTAATGAAATAGATCGAATCGCACCCAAACTCATTGACGTGAGCCACAAGATTCATGCGCATCCCGAATTGAATTTTGAAGAGCACTACGCACATGACTTGCTGTGCTCGGTCTTAGAAGAGTTTGGACTTCAAGTCACGCGACATGCTTATGGTGTGGCGACTGCTTTTGAGGCGGTCGCGGGAACTTCGGGTACTGAGGTCTTGGTTTTGCTGGAATATGACGCCCTCCCAGGCATTGGGCATGGCTGTGGGCATAACGTGATTGCGGCGGCTGGTTTAGGAGCAGGTTTGGCGGCAGCGGCACTTGCCCAACAAGTTGGTGGACGGGTGCGGATCTTGGGTACCCCTGCTGAAGAAGGTGGGGGCGGAAAAATCGCCATGGCCCGACAAGGCGCATTCAGTACTGGAGTGGCAGCAATGATGGTCCATCCAGCGGACGCTGATCTCATTCGGATGGACTCCATTGCTGTGCACACTGTGGACGTGACCTATCAGGGTAAGGCGGCTCACGCAGCTGCTGCACCGTGGGAAGGGCGCAACGCTCTCGATGCAGCGGTTTTGGGGTACGTCAATGTGGCTGCTCTGCGTCAACACATTCGTCCCTCGGAACGGATTCACGGAATCTTTACGGAGGCAGGCGAGAAACCGAATATCGTGCCTCGGCAGGCAGCCGCCACCTGGTATGTCCGATCGGACACCATTTCAAGTTTGCAGCCTCTCAAAAAACGTGTGTTGGCCTGTCTTGAGGGAGCAACCTCGGCATGTGGTTGCACTATGGACAGTCAATGGGACGATCACACCTACGCCGACGTCAGAGACAACATGGCCCTTGTCGGTGCCTATGTGGAGAATATGACGGCACTCGGTCGCCAAGTCATGGATCCACGCGTCAGCGGGCACTCGGTTGTGGGATCCACCGACATGGGAAATGTTTCATACCTATTGCCTTCCATCCATCCCATGATCAAGATGGCCCCCGATGGGGTGGCGATTCATACCGAAGAGTTCGCACACTTCGCTGGTGGTGCGCTGGGAGACTCTGCCGTTGTGACCGGAGCGCAGGCGATGGCTATGACGGTGATTGATCTCTGGACTCAACCCGACCTGTGTGCCCAGTTGAGCAGTGAGTTTGCTCAGGTGACAAGTGACATTGACGTTTTAGCCTGAGCGAGAGTTGCGTCCGCGTTCTGGATAGTCGGAGCAACTAGCGTGTCACCTCGTGACGGTTTATGCCCCAGAGGAGTTCACCGCCGAGGAGTCGGAAATTCTCCGACGCTATTTCACTAATTTGGACGGTCCAGTTTTCGCCCTAGTGAACTTGCCTGAGGTGGTTAAAGGTGCTTTGTTTGCTCGCTATAGCCGCACGCACAAAAGCTTGCGACGTTTATTTCTTGACGAGTTTGTGGGGGACTTGGACATCGCCGGTGATCAAAGTGTGGACGCCACGATTGGCTTGGAAAGAGCTGAAGAACTTTACGAAAAAGTCTTCTTCGAGTATGGCGATGATTCTGTCGCTCAATTAGGTGGGGTTCATCTCGCTTGTGAACAAGCCAGCAATATTCTGACCAAGATTCTCGAGTGGGGTCGTCTCGCCAGTTATTTGGAGCAGAGTACGCGTTACATCGCTTACGACGCCCGCTTGGCTGGTCGTTACCGTTTTTATCGGGACCCCGAAGTTTTAACCTCCCGTTTTGGGACGCGTTACGTTGGCGATTTAGATCGCATGTTCGACTCATATTCAGTTCTGATGGAGAAGGTCACCGAGCATATTCGCGCGACGGTCAAGCGGGATCCTGCGGACAGTGATTTCGTTTTTCGGATGGCCACGCGCGCTAAGGCCCTTGATGCGGTACGCGGGGTCTTGCCAGCTGCTTCTTTGTCTAACGTTGGTATTTATGGCAGTGGCCAATCCTACGAATCAATGTTGATTCGGATGCGTGCGCATCCTTTGCCAGAAGCGCGACAATACGCCGATTTGATGTTGGAGGAATTGCGCAAGGTGATCCCGAGTTTCTTACGACGAGTTGACTTGGCGGATCGCGGTGGTCGTTGGAGTGACTATCTGAGCGACAATCGAGAAAATACTCAAGAGGTTGTCCGAGGTCTGTTTGATGAGACTCCAGTGGATCACAGTGCCGCAGTCGTGTTGACAGATTTTGATCCTGATGGTGAAGATAAATTAATAGCGGCCATCTGTTATTCGCACACAAGTTTGCCTGAGACGCAGATCATGCAACGCGTGCAGCGTCTGGGGCATGATGAGAAAGTGGCCATCCTGAAGTCGTACATCGGTGAGCGTGAGAATCGCCGTCATCGTCCAGGACGAGCCTTTGAACGCATTGACTATCGCTTTGATGTGTTGTCGGACTATGGCGCTTTTCGCGATATGCAGCGCCATCGTTTGCTGACAATTGAATGGCAACCACTTTCGGCCAATCATGGCTACACACGACCAGATCTGATTGATGAAGCGGGTATGACTCCCGTTTTCGACGAGGTCATGAACCGCTCGGCGGCCTTATATGACGATCTCAAACCCGAGTTCCCTCAGCAGGCCACATACGCCGTGTCGATGGCCTACAGAGTGCGCTATGTGATGCAGTTCAACGCTAGGGAAGCGATGCACATGCTGGAATTGCGTTCCTCCCCACAAGGGCACCCGGCGTATCGCCGAGTGGCGATTGAAATGCACCGACTGATCAGCGAGCAGGCCGGGCATAAGGCCGTTGCTGAGGCGATGACTCACCTCACGACGGAGGAGCCCGAATTGGAGCGTTTGGCGGCTGAAAGGCGTGCAGAAGCGAAACGTGGAGGCAAGTAAGGAGAGATTGGGCTATTGTGTGACGGGAGTCACTCTAATATCCCACGGTTATCAGGCGTTCTATGCCTAACATCCGCGCTCGCCTCGCGTTTTTTCGGCGAATCAACTTTAGGAGTTAGAGACAAAATGGCAGCAGAAGAAGACAATGTTGTGGATCCAGATGATCTCGCGGAGGGTTTCCTCGAAGAGGGCGATGATGTTGATGGTGATCCCGATGATCTGCTTGCAGGTGATTTAGACGACGAGATTGACGACGGAGCTTTAGAGGATGAGGTTCCGTTACCCGCCGACGAAGATGAAGAACCGGTCACGGCACTCTCGAAAAAGAAGGCCAAGAAAGCCAAGAAGTCTGTCGCTGCCGAGGAAGAGGAAGATGACGACGACGACGATTTGCTCGGCGAAGACGATATCGAGTCAGACTTAGCCAAGATTCTTGATGCTGCGGTTAAAGGTCGTAGTGAAGATGATGAGGAAGAAGCCGAGGAGGAAGAGGAAGATATTCAAGCCTCTAATGACCCCGAGTCTGGCATTCAGCCGAAACGACCCGATGAGCGCATGTGCACTCAATGTTTCCTTTTGGTCCGTAAAGGCGCTCCGATGTGTCCCATCGGCGATGACGCTTGTCCTTTATTTCCTTCGTAATGAAAAGCGCAATATTCTCTGATAGCCCTGTTGGGACTTCATGAGTATTGATCCAACCGTGCGTCCGGCGCATATCGTTGATATGTCAGTTGTGCTGGATTTGGATGCGCAGCATCGATCGGTTCTGTTGAATCAGCGTGGTGGCATTGCTTGGCTAGCGGAACATGCCCCATTAATAACACTTTCCCCGCAAGATGTCGTGGAGAGTAGTTTTGTTGGAGAAATTGATGGGGCAGTGATTGGTTTTTTACGTGGCACGATTGACCACATTCCGGCTCGCGGCAAGGTCTATACCGTGGATCGGGTTTTCGTTGTTGAGCAAGCACGCCAACTTGGTTTCGGAGATGCGCTTTTAGCGGCAGCGATGGAACTCGCGATGTCAAACCAGTGCGTGGCAATCGAAGCAAATGCTCTGCCTGGTGATCGTGAAACAAAGAACCTCTACGAACGAGCAGGAATTACCGCACGTAACATTATTGTTTCCCGGCCTCTCGGGTCGACGATTTACTGACCGGTCCAGTTCGGCATGCGCTTTTCGATAAAAGCCGTGAGACCCTCTTTGGTGTCACCTGAAGCCATCACTTTGGCAAATTCTTGATTGGTCAAATCAATCAGTTCTTCATCCGTTTGATACGCCGCGGCCAATACGACCTTGCGACTTGCGTAGACGGCAAGTGGCGCGCAGGCAGTGATTTGTAGTGCCAACTTGCGAGCTTCGTTCATGGCTTCACCTGGGGCAACGAGGCGAGAGATGAGACCTAATTGGAAGGCGCGCTCAGCGGGGAGAGGTTCGCCTGTCAAAATCATTTCCATAGCCGCGGCTTGACCAATGGCTCGCGGTAGTCGGAATAGTCCACCTGCTCCAGCGATGAGATTACGTTTCACTTCGGCCAAGCCGAATGACGAACGAGTCGTTGCGATCACTAGATCGGCCGCAAGAACAATTTCACAACCACCGGCTGTGGCGAGGCCATCAACGGC
Source organism: Actinomycetota bacterium (assembly GCA_009705435.1). Taxonomy (GTDB): domain Bacteria; phylum Actinomycetota; class Acidimicrobiia; order Acidimicrobiales; family Ilumatobacteraceae; genus Casp-actino8. The sequence continues at coordinate 8,043 of WLTJ01000056.1, forward strand.
CACGATGATTGGCTTTCGGCGCTCGCGGTAGACAAAACCAGCGAACCCGCCGCGACGTGTGTTGATGTGAGCAGCCTGGCCGGAGTTGATTGCCTTGAGGTCTGCTCCGGCGCAAAAGACCGGACGCTCTTGGCCCTCTGTATTGGCAGTCAAAATACCTACCCAGATCTCATCGTCAGCCTCAAGTTGATCAATTGCCGCTTCCATTGCTTGGGCAACATCGGCGTTGATGGCGTTACGCGCATCTGGACGGTTAAGGGTGATAATTCCGACGCGGCCGTCGGTGCTGTAGGTAACGATGTCGCTCATACCATTGACCGTAGTAGCACCAGAGGTGC
>WLTJ01000057.1 GCA_009705435.1 Actinomycetota bacterium
AGAGCAACTCGACCCAAAGTAGACCAGCGTTGCCGAGCCTCGGCGGCGATTGCCTTGAAGCGGGGAATCACTTCTTCCTCATAGGCCTCATAATCAAGAAACTGCACGCCTGTACGAATGTCATTTCCTTCCACGGCGTGATCTCTCACAGTGCCCGAGAACACCACAACTGCACCGCAGTCCGATCGCACTGCCCAATCGTAAGCATCCCCAATGGATAGAGGTTCGGCAGTAATTGCGAACCATTCATCAGCATTTTGGTGAACAAGCACATCCTGAGCGTAGCGGTTACGCTCGCCCTGAGTGCTTGACCGCGCTCGGTGATGGCCAAATCATGACTAACCTGCCTCTCTTGTGGATATGGAAAATCACTTCGGGTCACCGTCGGATAACTCTGACGGCCAATATCCCGTTGCGCACTTCCCTCCGGCGCCAAAGCCACTCCATGAGCGCCAGTGGCGTCACCCATCCGAACTTGGTTTTGTGGCTACAGCAGATCGCCCTCATGCTCCCATAGATATAGGTCGGCGGGGGCGAGGACTGGTTGTCTTTTCGTGTCTCGCAGGTTCGATACTTGTGGTGAGTCTGCTACTTGCACTTACTCCGTGAAAATCAACTCACTTCTGAGCGCTGGCGACGAAATTTACGAAGTGACAGTAATACTGTCACCACAATCACCACTGCGGCCACTGACATCACACCTAGCGAAATCTCCTGCTTGCGCTTTGGCGTCAACATCGTCCACCATTTGGCGTTGGTCCCCTCCACGAAAGCCTGTTCATTAGTCACCGTTGGAACCCAACCCTCGGCACGTAAACGTCCGTTGGACACCAGCCATGTTGAACGAACATAAGGACGAAGACCGGGCGGAATCGGACCGCGCTGAAATCGCCAACGCCAATCACTCAAGGATTCACTGAGGCGATCAGGTAATCGCAAACGCGGAGCCATGCCCCACAAGGAACGCACCCGCGAACTCGGGACGAATCCATCGGGGGCAACGTTGTACACACCATTGAGCCTTTTCTTCACCGCCAGGACAACTGCATCGGCTAGATCATCAAGATGCAAAAACTGCGCTGGCACATCGTCTTCACCCAAACGACCGCCCATGCCCGCTGCCAAGGCGCGAACCAAACTTGATGATCCATCCGATGCCATCGCTGGCACGGGCCGCAAGACACACGCCTCGCGGCCTTCAAGAGCATCGCGCCAATCATCAACCAATTGCTCACCTGTGGCTAACTGACGCGCAAAAGCAAAACCAGAATCAGGACGCAAAACGGTGTCCTCGGTGAGCGGAATCGGATTATTGGGCCATGCGCCGTAGACCATGGCCGAGGACAACAGCACCACATGAGTGGCCCCAAATCGTGACGCCCCCTCGAGAAGTTCTGGGGTCCCGACGACGGCACTACGTCCACCTGCGGCGAGGGCATCGTGATCCCCTGGCGCCAAATGAACGAGTACATCGACATCGTCTTCAATGACACCGTCACCGCGACTAATCTGCGTCACTTCAAAAGAGGAGTCCGCACTGAGTAATTTCACGACTCGTCGGCCGAGTGGCCACAAGGCCCCCGTCACAACGACTTTGGTGACCTGCACCGGACGTGCATCAATCTCGTCCGATGTTGGAGTGAAGGCGACGATCCGTGACATAGAGCAAACAATACTGCTGTGAGAACCCCACGGTTTAGACCTAGGCTCACCTTGTGCCCGGAGACATACCCGATCCTTTTGATTTTGGATTCCCAGATGATGATGAAAACTCATCCTCTGATAATCCAGCCAACATTTTCGGGAAGATGTTTGAGGGGATGCCACTTTTCGGAGACATGATGAAAATGTTTTCACACAAGGGGCCCATTCAATGGGAGACCGCTCAGCAAGTGGCCTCAATGACTGCCACCAATGGTGAGGCCGAACCTAATGTCGATCCCCTTGCGCGCATTGACTATGCCAATTTGGCGCGCATTGCCGGCATGCAAGTTTTTTTGATCACGGGATTGGGCGATATTTCCGACGCATCCGCAGTCAACCCAATCATCATGACTCCTGGGACATGGGCTCAACGGACACTTGATGATTACCGGCCCTTATTCACTAACCTCGCCACGGCTCTTGGCAACAACAATGCAGAAGCGCAAGATTCTGATCAACAAGAAGATCCCTTTGCTGCGATGTTTGCTGGTATCACTGGCATGATCGCCCCGATGACAATGGGAATGACTGTGGGCTCAATGGTTGGTCACCTTGCCAAGAAGTCACTCGGTCAATACGACTTACCTCTTCCGCGACCAGTCGGTCAGGAAATCGCCATCATTTCCACGAATGTTGATACCTTTGCATCGCAGTGGGATCTGCCACTTGAAGATGTCCGCATGTGGACCCTGATTCGCGAATTAGTGATCCATCAACTGTACGGACTTGAGCACATTCGAACCGCGGTGACTGATTTGGTGCAATCGTATATTGCTGCCTTTCGCCCGGACTCCAGTGCAATCACCGACAAGTTGTCCACCCTCGAAAGCAGCGACCCCAGCGACATGATGGCTTCGCTGCAAAAGATTCTTGGGGACCCAGAACTTCTACTCGGTGCCGTGCGCTCAAACGAACAACTCAACTTACAGCCGCGTATTGATGCTCTCTTGGGTTTGATCATTGGTTGGTCAGATCATATGACCGATGCCGTTGGCTCCAAGGTGCTCGGTAATCCGGCGCGCATTGCCGAAGCCGCTCGCAGACAACGTGTGCAATCAGGCGAAGAAACCGTCTTTGTGGAAAAACTTCTCGGTCTGCACATCAACCGCCAGCAAGTTGAGCGCGGTAAATCATTTGTGCGAGGGGTGATTGAACGTGTCGGTCATGACGGCTTGCAACCGCTCTATGTCTCAGCAGAAAATCTGCCCACACCAGCTGAACTTGATGCCCCAGGACTGTGGCTGGCACGTTTGGAAATCAGCGAGAGCGAGTAAACCGCTTGCGTAAGTGAGACACCATCGAGGCATCAATGCCACCTATGGCGAGTTGTCGTAGTCCCCACCAATACACAGCAGAACCCAAAAATCCGATTCCAGACACAATGCCAAAGCCGATTACTCCGCGGAGTTCAAGCAGAACAGGAATGATGCCTGCGCCCACCCACATCAATTGGAAACGCGTGTAATAGTTGGCAAGTGCCCGGCCACGATTGGCATCTGGCGCATCACGCTGGACAATGGATTCGAAGGACATATGGCCGATTGCAGCCGCAAAATTGACAAGAGCCATTAATAAAATCGCGGTCACAGTTGTTCTAGTGATGGCAGTAAATAATCCTGCAACACCAATGATCAGCAGCGATGCGACCAGTAAATACTCAATTCTCTTCAGGGCCTTCAAGCGCTGAGCGCTGAGATTTGCGAGCAGAGTCCCGATTGCCGCCGAACTCACCGCCAGACCAAACCACATCGTGCCAAATTGGGGACCGAACTGATACTGCACAGGCGTCCATAAACCAGTATCAAGTTCTTTCAGGGGAATAGCGCGTTGCGGATCAGCAAACCAAAAAGCAAGATGAAAGAAAACAAAACCAACACTTGCTCGAACCAAACCCATGGCCGTCACGGCGATGATCAAGCCTGGCTGATGTAATTCGTTGACTTCAAGGTCGCCTGGCTTCTCGGTCGCCACAATCTGCTTAGGAAATTTAAAAGCATTGAGCGCCGCAAGAGTGAACAGAAGTGCGCCGAAAACAAGAGTGACTTTGGGGGAAATGAGACTTAAAATTCCCGCTGGAATAGCAGCCGCAAAGCCGACGATTCCTGCAGCAACCCCCAACTTGGCATTTGCCTCCACCAAGTTTTTGCCTGACTTCACTAACGAAGGTACAAGCGCAGACTTGGAAACTGCGTAGGTCTTGTTGAGGACCATGGCCAAGAAGGCCAACGGAAACAAAAACAATGAGTCCAGTTGCGAAATCATCAAGATCATCGTCACTGCTCGCAGGATTGCGATCAGTACTACTAAAAGTCGCCGACCGCCTGGCATGCGATCGATAACAGGACCAATGAACTTTGCCAACACTAAGAAGGGCGCGAAACTCACCCCAAGAAAAAGCAGTACTCGACTCCGGGCCTCACCGGGAGTGATTGACAAGAATAAAGAATCCGCCAGCGCTACAGCCATCGCCGCCTCACCCGCAGCCATCAGTGCATGGCCTCTCACGAGCCTGGTGAAGGGGGCGACTGTGAACCGATCTTGGTGACGCGGCGGTATGTAGTTCTTACCCTTACCCCGACCAGGTAATTGTTGTTCGGGTAAATCAGTCACGACGCCACTTTAGGCGAGTAGCACCACTCTGAACCGTGAAGGCTATGTTCGGACCTTTTCAAACTTGTAACCAAGCCCACGTATCGTCACAATTCGAGTCGGCACTGCTGGATCGTCTTCAACCTTGCTCCGCAGACGCTTAATGTGCACATCTAGCGTCTTGGTGTCACCAACATAATCAGTCCCCCACACCCGATCGATCAATGTCTCACGGGGTAGAACTCGACCAGCATTGGCCATCAAAATGTGAAGCAACTCGAATTCCTTCAGCGGCATCGTCACCTCTTGACCATGTACCAATACTCGATGCTGGTCGGGATCGAGTGCAATGGTTCCGACTTCCATAGCACTGCTATCCAAATCGCTGCTGTTGTTGCTGTCATCTGAAGAACGACGTAAGACAGCGCGCATCCGGGCAACCAATTCGCGCATTCGATACGGCTTGGTGATGTAGTCATCAGCACCAACTTCAAGACCGACGACAGTGTCAATTTCGGCACCCTTGGCCGTGACCATAATGATCGGCACTTGAGATTTTTTACGCAACTGACGGCAGACGTCAATTCCGGAAATTTTCGGCAGCATCACGTCAAGTAGAACGAGGTCCGGACGCACCGAGTCAAACTTGGCTAGTGCCTCCATCCCATCTCGAGCTACTTCAACACGAAAACCCTCTTTTTTCAATCCGATCGTCAGAGCGTCGATGAAACTCTCTTCGTCCTCAACTAACAATATTGTTTGCATTCCCATCAGGGATTCTCCTTATTCATAGTAAACCTTGGAACTTTCAACACAAATGTTGAACCTTCTCCTTCGATGCTTGTTACCGAAACCTCACCGCCGTGATTATTCGCCACATGGCGCACGATGGCGAGTCCGAGCCCAGTCCCACCGGTGTCACGCGAACGGGCCCGATCAACCCGATAAAAGCGCTCGAAAATCCGATCAAGATCACGTAAAGGAATACCCACGCCAAAATCGCGTACGCGCATCTCTACCCAATCTGAATCGACGAGTGCAGATACTTCAACGGACGAATCAGGCTCTGAATATTTCACCGCATTCTCCACCAAATTACTGACGGCCGATACGAGTTGGCGCCGATCACCAATCGCTTGCATGTCAGCAGCAGGCGTGTTCATCAGCACTTTGATTGAATGAGCAGTGGCCAAGGATTGACCACGTTCAATTGATTCCTGCAAAATCGATTCAACAGACACAGGATCCTTGACTGCCTCACCACCGAACTCAATACGTGATAATTCAAGCAAGTCATCGATTGTGCGCCCGACACGGATGGCTTCATCCACCATTTTTTCCGACAATCGGTGAACGATATCCAGATCGTCCTCATCTGCCAAAGCCTCAGCTAAAACAGCCAACGCCCCAACAGGCGTCTTTAATTCATGACTGATGTTGGCGACAAAATCGGTTCGTACCGTATCCACCAAGTGCCGTTCAGTGATGTCTTCAATCATCGCTACGGCACCGCCACCTTCCAAAGGTGAAGAAAAAACAGCCACTACTTTGCGAGGAGGACCGAAGAGATCAATGATTTGGCGACCTGTACCCCCAGCTAAGGCCCCAGACAAATGAACTTCGACCGCTTCATCAACAAGAACATCCGAGTGCACAGCGCCAGTCAAACCAAGTGCCAAAGTGTTGCGAAAAATCACTGTGCCATCGGCACCTGCAACGACAACTCCCACCGTCAATGAGTTGACTGCATCACGCAATGTCTCTGCAAATGCCTTTTCAGCGTCAGTTGACTCAACTGCTGCTCTTTCGTCTTGAGAAACGGATAAGACCTTGGCGACGCCATCTGACCGCCTGAGAAAGTTGTTGACGAGAACACCCGCCGCTATCCCGAATGCGAAAACAAGGACCCAGCTCATCCTCAGACTCCACTCGGAGTGTCAAACTCGGTTTGCGTGCGTCCCGCACGACGATGATCTCCTGCAGACGGGATGACACCAGTTATCAAATACTGCACTGAGTGCGCCATGTTCACTGCGTGATCGCCAATACGTTCGTAAAAACGTGCGGTCATCGCCATTTGTATGGCAATAGGCAAGTCAATGTTGCCTGCAGTGTGAGATTCAAATATTCCTTGAATGAACTGCCTATGCAAGTAATCCAAGAATAAATCCATGTCATCCACGGCTTTGGCCATGGGTAAATCCAAATCGGCGTACGCCTCGATCGCCTGGCGAAAAAGGATTTGAGCTTGGGATCCCATCCGCCCGATCAGTCCGCGCAACTTGGGATCAAGTTCAAAACCGTGAATCCGGCGCGCAACCTTGCAGATATTGACTAATAAATCCGCCGAACGTTCAATGTCAGCGGACATCTTCATAATCGCCACGGCGTGACGAAGTTCGCCAGCGACAGGGGAATGAAGAGACATCAGGTGAACGCAACGCTCTTCTAGTTCAATCGTGCGTGCGTCAATTTCGTCATCTCCCAAGATTTGATAGGCCGCACCTTCCAAATCTTGTTCAAGTAAAATCTGCGTTGCTCGGGGAATGCTCTCTACCACGCTTGCGGTGATGCGTAAAAGTTCGGCACGCATCTCTAATAACTCTTCGTGAGCTACGCGATTCATGTGTTATTGAACCTTCTAATCGGTGAACTCACGGTTAAAAAAATAAACGATCCGTCTAAATAACAAGTCACTATCTCGTGAAGTAGAGGTGAACAACGGACAAACTCAATCATCCGTTGCTATGTCCTGGCGGGGAATTTGTAGCCCCCAGATGGGTGTGGGATCGTTAACGACTTTCTCTCGATGACGAGCTGCCCCAGAGTGTTCAGGTAGCCATCCGGTGACTTGGAAACGAACTTTCTCACCGATGTTCACAGCGTGATCACCAATGCGCTCGTAAAAACGTGCCACCACAGCAAGTTGGATGGCGACTTGGAGATCGATCCTGCCAGCGGCATGTGACTCAAAAATCGCTTGAATGAATTGTCGTTGCAGATCATCCAAGAATGAATCCATGTCATCGATTGCCGCTGCACGCGCATCATCCATTGACAGATAGGCGCTGGTCGCCTCACTAAACAAGTGTCGCGCCTGCTCGGACATTTTCAGAACTAGTCCCCGCAACTTGGGATCAAACTCATGCCCATGAATGCGACGCGCCGCCTTGCAAATATTCACGGCTAAATCAGCAGATCGCTCAATTTCTGCACATATTTTCAACGCTGAAATGACCTGCCGTAATTCTCCCGCTACCGGGGCTTGCAGGGCAAGAATCTGGATACAGCGCTCTTCTAAATCAATTGTTCGCATATCGACTTCATCATCAGCCATAATCATTTCCTCAGCACCTGCGAGGTCCTGTTCAAGCAAAATCGCCGTGCACTTCGGGATGCTTTCAACAACGCCAGCTGAAATACGAACTAGTTCTTGACGGATATCTTCTAATTCTTTGTGGAATGTTTTACGTGCTTCAGTCATCTCAAATCCTTCTTCAGCCGAAGCGTCCAGTGACGTAAGCCTCTGTCCGCTCATCAGAGGGTACCGAGAACATTTTGTTAGTGGTGTCGTATTCAACAAGTACGCCAGTACGTCGATCGCTCTCCGTGTTCATCTCAGTCGTAAAAAAAGCAGTGCGGTCACTCACCCGAGCGGCTTGTTGCATGTTGTGAGTCACGATAATGATCGTGTAATCCTTCTTGATCTCCTGCATTAAATCTTCAATGCGCGCCGTGGCAATTGGGTCAAGGGCCGAACATGGTTCATCCATCAAGATCACATCTGGTTCAACGGCGATACAACGAGCAATACACAAACGTTGCTGTTGACCTCCCGACAATCCAAGAGCTGATGCCTTGAGTCGATCTTTGACCTCATCCCACAGGGCTGCGCGACGAAGTGACCTTTCAACGAGGTCATTGAGGTCTGCCTTGGACATGCCACCCGTCAAACGAGGACCGTAGGCCACATTGTCAAAGATGCTTTTCGGAAATGGATTCGGCTTTTGAAATACCATGCCGATACGACGCCGAACCTCATTCGGATTCACATCCT
>WLTJ01000058.1 GCA_009705435.1 Actinomycetota bacterium
AATATTGAGCGTGGCATCTTTGTCCAGTGATTGCAATTGCTCTTGCAGAACTCTCACAGTTTCTGGATTGGCAAAATCATCATGCTCTGCATATTCGCCAACAACCTTGGCTTGAATGTGACCCCAATCTGGTTGTGCCGAGGGCCAAGGAATGACGCCGTAGTACGGAGCCGCTGCCGCCACTGCATCCGGACGCTGTGAAGCCAAGACCATTGCCAGCCCTCCACCCATGCAATACCCGACAACGCCGACCTTGTCGCCAGAAGTGGTTTGGCACAAAAAGTCAACGGCACCAGACAAATCCTTTGCGGCTTGAGCCAAGTTCAGTCCCATCATCAACTTGCCAGCTCCATCCGGTTCGCTTGATGATTCACCGTGATACAAATCGGGGGCGAGAGCGGTAAATCCCTCGGCGGCAAAGCGGTCCGTCACATCTTGAATGTGAGGAACGAGTCCCCACCATTCCTGAATCACAATGACGCCTGGGCCACCTCCGTTGGCGAGGTATCCCCCGCACGTTCCGCCGTTTGATGTGAAAGAAATATGTTCGCCCATGACTCTGACCGTAGCAAGCATCGTAGGTCTAGGACATCTTTATCACCCGACAACAACGAAGGATCTATGAACTGCAACGTCTACGCAATAGTGTTGGGGTATGTCCGTACTTCGCACAAATCCCGCCGATGCACTGAAGCATGATCGTTCCCATGTCTTTCATTCCTGGTCTGCTCAAAGTCTGATTAGCCCCATCGTTGTCAGTAAAGCCGAGGGAAGTCACTTTTGGGATGAAGCAGGCAAAAAGTACCTCGACTTCTCGAGCCAACTAGTCAATGTCAATATTGGACATCAGCACCCAAAATTAGTAGCAGCCATTAAGGAACAAGCCGATCGTTTATGCACGATTGCGCCGTTCCACGCCAATGACGCGCGCAGTGAAGCCGCACGCCTGATTGCTGAGCGTGCACCTGGTGATCTGAACATGGTCTTTTTCACCAACGGTGGGGCCGAGGCGACAGAGAATGCACTGCGCATGGCGAGACTGCATACTGGGCGTCATAAAATTTTGACGACATACCGTAGCTATCACGGAGCAACTGGTGGAGCGATTCAACTCACTGGTGATCCACGCCGTTGGCCGAGCGAACCCGGTTTGCCAGGAGTCGTCAAGTTCTGGGGACCGTATCCCTATCGCTCCGCGTTTCACAGCAGTAGCGATATTGAAGAATCACAACGCGCACTGCAACACCTGCGCGACACGTTGATGGTCGAAGGTCCACAAACTGTTGCCGCGATCATGCTTGAAGGTGTCGTTGGTACGAACGGAATTCTGGTTCCGCCACCGGGGTACATGGCCGGCGTGCGCGAGATCTGTGATGAATTCGGAATTGTATTCATTGCTGATGAAGTGATGTCGGGGTTCGGTCGATGTGGCGAATGGTTTGCTATTGACAACTGGAAAGTCGCACCTGACTTGATTTGTTTTGCCAAAGGTGTGAACTCTGGTTACTTGCCATTAGGTGGCGTGATCATTAGCGATCGCATTGCTGACACTTTCCGCGAGCGGCAGTTTCCGGGTGGACTGACCTACAGCGGTCATCCATTGGCATGTGCGTCAGCTGTTGCGAGCATCAATATTTTCGAAGAAGAAGGGATCATCGACAATGCCCGGCACCTTGGTCGTGACATCATTGGACCCGAACTTGAGAAATTGAAAGCCAATCACCCGAGCGTCGGAGACGTTCGTGGCATTGGTGTTTTTTGGGCGATTGAGTTAGTCAAAAATCGCGAGACACGTGAGCCTCTCGTGCCGTTTAACGCTGCTGGCCCAGCCAATGCCCCGATGGTTGAACTGATCGGCGCCTGTAAGGCGAAAAACTTATGGCCTTTTGCCCACTTCAATCGCATTCATGTCGTGCCACCTTTGACGACCAGCGACGATGATGTGCGAGCAGGCATCGCGATTCTCGACGAAGTTCTTGCCCTCGCCGACGCGCATTACGCCGGCTGACGCGTCGTGAGTGCTACCCCAAGTAGCGCTACCAGCAAACCAAAAACCGCTAAAACTCCCAAACGTTCGCTAAATAACACTGCGCCTTCAATTGTGCTCAATGCTGGAGTTAAGAAGAACAGGCTGCTGACTTTCACCGCTGCTTGACGCTGCAATAACCACAGCATGATTAGTACCGCGGTGATTGAAAGTACAACGACAGCCCACACCAGCGACCACCAAAATCTTGCTGTCCAGCGCACTTCAAAATGCTCGACGCTCACAGAACCGATACCGAGAACAACAGCTGAGATCACGTATTGAATGGCAGTCCCGCGCAACAAAGGCATTGTGCCGCCGCGTGAACGTTGCAACAAAGTTCCGGCCGACATTCCAACAACTGATACGACCATCGCCACAACCGCCCCGGCGGTGATTCCGCTGACTCCTGCGTTCAGACGATCAATGACAACTGCGACCACGCCACCAAGCCCACAACCAACTCCGATCCATTGTCGGGGTCGCAATTTCTCACTCAGTAACAAGAGTGCGCCGACCGAGGTGATGACTGGATGCAGACCAGCAATGAGCGCAGATAGTCCTGAGGGCAGACCGAGATCGGAAGCGATGAACACGCCTCCTAAATAGATCGCGTGCATTCCTAAACCAGTCAGCATGGCCCACTTCACTTGGGTTGGCGATATTGCTGGAGCATTCGTTGCGACAGCTATCGCCCACAGAACGCCAGCAGCGATCACCATCCGCAAGAACAAAAATGTCAGTGGCCCTGCATCACGCGTTCCGTAACGCGCCACTATGAAGCCGGTACTCCACAGCAACACAAAGACAACGGGAGCAAGACGCTTCAACACAGTTGCAGGTTAGTGATTCCCTAACGCCTTTGGCTGTTTCTGATCACTGACCAGTTGGCCTTAGTTATCTGTCACGCTGGTCGAAAATAATTGACGCGAAATACATTGCCATCTGGATCTGCAAGAACAGACTGAAAAGCTCCGTAGTACGTCTCATACGGTTCATGTAATAAGCGAGCCCCATGAGAGAGTGCCAGCGCTGTGGTATCGGCGACATGTTGATCATTCTCACATTCAAAAGTCAGATACTGATTCGTGCCTTTGGGATTTGACCAGTCTTGGATATTCAACATCTCATAGACAACTGGTGCCGAAAACCCAATAATCACGCCCGATGCATCCGCTCCCCGAAAAATATCACTACGCAAATCTTCTACCTCGGGAAGATTAAAAGTTTTGGAATAAAACTCAAACAACGCAATGAAATCGGCACTGATAAAACTGGCCAGCGAAATACTGACCTTCACTTATTCACGCCCTGACCAAAGGTTGACTGCTTCACAAACTTTGAAAAGAGATGCTCACCCGACGACATTGGTGCATGTCTTGGTTCTTCACCGGCTGCGAGGCAAGTAGGAAGACAAGAAATCATCGCGTCATAATTGGGTTGATGGAAAAATACCAGTGAAATTCTCCGCGAATCATTAGCTATGTCACGAGGTGGATTAATGACTCGATGAAGCGTCGAGACCCAACGATCATTTGTCCATTCGGCCATCAGGTCACCAATGTTGACCACGAGTGCCCCCTTGATCGTCGGCACATCAAACCACTCACCGCTCTTGGTCATCACTTGCAAACTGCCAGGACGCTGTTCTTGGCGCAATAGCGTCAAACTTCCATAATCTGTGTGTGCCCCAGCCCGCAATTGACCAGGCAGTGGAGGGGTGGGTTGATCAGGGTAGTTAACAACACGAAACATGCTGATGTGCTCATTGATTTTGTCCTCAAAAAAATCAATCTGCAAATCCAAAGCAACTGCGAAAATACGCATGACCTGACGAGAAACCTCACTCATCTCAGCGAAGTAACGTTCCCATAGTCCACGCATTTCTGGTAACGCCTGAGGCCACACATTGGGGGCAAAATGCGGCCCCGCGGCAGCCCCGCGGTGATAATCATCCTCGGGCACGTTGAACGGTCCCATATCCATTTTTTCCTTGAGATCACCGGGGGCAACCTCATCGAGAGAATAGGACAGACCCTCCGCCCCAACTGCCGTCCACCCACGCACCTGATCGGGGGCAGGTTGAGCGGCCGTCGCTTTAAGTTCTTCGCTCAAATCAAAAAAACGTCGACTGACGTCGTAAACCTCTTGGATGAACTCTTCTGAGACACCAAAACCGGTGATCTGGAAAAAGCCGATCTCCTCACAAGCTCTCCCGAGTTCTTCAGCCACGGAGGCAATGCCCTCGGGCGTTCCTGCGAGAAATGGAGCAATATCAATTACGGGGACAGTATCCACTTTTAATCTCCAAAATAAAAATTTGATTCACTTACATCTTTATCCTCGTGAGTGGCTCGGTCCATCAGACCGAGCCACTCAACGAAAAATACAATCACGATATATTTTCCTAGATGTTTTGTACTTTGTCCTTGTAATCCATGAACATGTACGGATTCGCTTCAACAATTGCATCAATCGTTTCAGAAGTTGCCATAACTTGTTCAACGACAGTACGGAATTCTGGCGTTTCACCACGTAGCGAAGCCAAGACTGCATTTGCTGCGATGAGGCCAGTCTGAGCTGAGGAGTAGTAGCGGGTAGCCGACTGGTAAGGAGTTTTCATCCAACCAATCATTTCTTCGTCAGCATCTGATGAAATGTGAATCACAGTATCTTTGCCCTGATCTTTTAGCCACTGCGAAATACCGTTTGACATTGACGCTGAGTAAGCCACAATGATTCCCAAATCAGGATGAGCCGTAAACGCTTGCTCAACGACTCCTACTGCCTTGGTCCGATCAAAGAAACCTTGCTCACGAACGACGACTTCGAAACCGCTGTCTTTCAACACTTCGTCAAGGCCTTCATCAATGCGCTCAGAGAATCCCTGCCCAACGACGCCCTGCACAACGCAGACCTTGCCTGGAGTTGCATTGGCAATGAGGTATTCACCAATCAGGCGACCACCTTGTACTGAGTCAAGCTCGGCGACACCGACGAAAAATTCATCAGATGCGCTAGCACCGGGCCAGATGCAGTTACCGGCAGGTACGCCTTGAGCAACAGCCTTTTCAGCGGCGGCTCCAGCGGACTCAACGGTATTCGGCTGGATGACCAAACCGACAACACCCTTGGCGAGGAACGCTTCGGCTGCAGCTAACTCTTGAGCTGCGTCGTAGTTCACCTGGACCACTTCGAGCGTGTACTCCGTGCCCTCAAGTGCCTTGTAGACGCCAGTGGCAACACCCTTGGTGTAATCGTTCAAACCGTTGAGTGTCAACCCAATCAATCCGCTCGTGACCGCCGGCGTTGTGCCTGTGTCATCACCTTTGGTTTCATCGTCACCACAAGCCGCCAACAAGCCGCCGCCGATGGCGACTACTGCTGCCCCTTGCAGGAAACGACGCCTGCCCATATTAGAAAATTGTTCTGTCATTTTTCTTCCCCTTTGTTGTTGTGTTTGCTTTACTTACTACGACAATCGTAGACCTTAATTGAAGCTAAGGTTTCACTTCCGCAGAAGCCCTTGATGTTCGCTGAAACAGTGAAGCCAAAATTGGTCGAGCCCCAAATCGGCGACGGCGCAAATCACCGATCGCCGTGACAACCACCGCAAAAATCAGTACCCCTCCAAAGACTGCGTCATTCCAAAACGTTTGAACATTGTTAAAGGTCAGAGCTGATTGAACGACGGCAAGAAGTACAACGCCAATAAACGTTCCAATCGGCGAACCCCGACCTCCGGCTAGAGTACCACCGCCCAAGACCACCGCCGCAATGGCCTGTAACGCCAACTGTGAGCCGTTACGAGGATCACCCGTTGAGATGCGAGCCATCGCCACCAGACCTGCGAAGCCTGCCAAAGTACTCGAAATCACAAAGCACAAAACCTTAGTTCGCGCAGTTGGAATACCTGTGAGATATGAAGCTTCCTCGTTTGACCCAGTCGCATACACATGACGGCCAAAGCGGGTGTAACGCATCACTAAAGCAGCGACGACAACGATGATTAAGAAGAACCAAATAGGAGTTTGAATACCCAATATCTTGGCCCGCCCCAACCATTCAAAACGCTCCCTTGCGGGCACTGGTGAACTCTTGGAGATACGTAAGGCAATTGAGGCAAACAAACTCGTGCCTCCAAGAGTGAGGATGAAGGGTGGAATTCGTAGCCCTGCAACCAATAGTCCCCAAATGAGTCCGAACAACGCGCAAATCAATAGAACGAGAATGACAGCCCATAACTCAGATCCGCCGTCATTGATCCGAGTCGCACCGATCACACCTGCAAGTGCTGCCAAGGTGGCAACTGAAAGATCTAGTTGACCAGCAGCGATCAGCAACGTCTGACCAATGGCAATGATCCCAAGCACCGAGACCTGCAACAGGATGTTCTTAAAATTATCCCCACCAAGAAAATTGTCATTCTTCCCGTTTGTATACAACGAGATAGCCAATATCGCGACAACGAGAGGTGCCATAAACCTGACAGCGTCAGACCTCAGCAGACGTTGCTTCATGGGAGCGCGT
This sequence comes from Actinomycetota bacterium, assembly GCA_009705435.1. Taxonomy (GTDB): domain Bacteria; phylum Actinomycetota; class Acidimicrobiia; order Acidimicrobiales; family Ilumatobacteraceae; genus Casp-actino8. The sequence goes on from WLTJ01000058.1 coordinate 6,557, forward strand.
GGTGTCTCAGTCATTTTGACATCTCCATTTCTAACAATCGTCTCTCAGTGGCACTTGGGCCGTCAATCTCACCAATAACATTTCCGGAACGCATCACTAAGACACGATCTGCTACTTGACCAACTTCTTGAAAATCGGTTGAACAAACGAGAACCGCGACCCCCGAATTCGCTAGGCGACGCAATTCGTTATAAATCTCAAACTTTGACGCTATATCAATTCCTGCGGTCGGTTCGTCGAAGATCATGATTTTTGTTTTCACACCCATCCACCGACCAATCATTGCCTTTTGCTGGTTACCTCCAGAAAGTGTGCCGACCACAACATCAATGTTGGCAGTTTTGATGTTGGCAGCGGGTATCAGAGATTTAGCCGACTTGGTAGCACTGCTTGGTGTGAAAATCAGATGAGAGCCGACAGCTTGCTGACCTAGAACAACATTGTCAACTAAGGTCCGCTCAAGAAGAAGTCCCTGGCGTTTTCTATCTGCTGGGAGAAATGCTAAGCCGAGCCGGAGAGCATGGCGGCGACTACGAATGCCCTGCATTTTTTGCGATTCATCAACGACAAAAACCTCTCCAGAAGTTTTCAATGACGCACCCGCCGCCACCCGAGCGAGCTCAGAAACACCTGCACCGATCCCTCCAGTCACTGCCAAAATTTCTCCACCAGAAACCGAGAACGAAACATTATGTAGACGCTGAGTAGAAACATCTTTGAGGACCAATAATGGCTTGCCTGCTTGATCATCGGCACGGCGATTCACACGAGATGAATCAATAATCCGACCGAACATCAACTCAGCGACACTCGCAGGCGTAAATTCGGTAGTCGCTCCCTGCGCTACTACCGAACCGTCACGCATCACGGTTATCTCATCAGCAATTTCAAAAACTTCTTCCAAGTGATGGCTAATGAACAACACCGCCACACCTTCACGACGCAGACGTTCAATCACGCGGAATAAGGGCTCCAGTTCATGCCTGCTGAGTGAGGCTGTTGGCTCATCCATGACAATTAAACGAGCCTCAAAACTTACGGCCCGAGCGATCTCCATCATTTGCAGTTGCGCGACTGACAGTGTTCGAACTGGCGCATCAATATCTAGATCAATCTCTAATGCCCGTAAACGCTCACTCGCCAATTTCTTGGCTGCACGCCAGTCAATACGCCCAAAGCGCTTGGGTAAGCCATCAAGTAAGACATTTTCTGCCACCGAAAGATCTAGAGCTATCTGACGCTCTTGGAAAATCGCTCGAATACCCAATTTCTGCATCACCCGCCGACTTGGGTGATCAATCTCTTGACCATCGATTCGAATAACGCCGGTATCAGCGTTTTGGGCACCCGTCGCAATTTTAATGAGAGTTGATTTCCCGGCACCGTTCTCACCGCAAATCGCGTGCACCGTTCCGGGGCGTATAGCCAACGAAACATCTGCCAGTGCACGCACGCCCGGAAACGATTTGCTGATGCCTCGGAGTTCGAGCGCGTGGATCGTCATGATTTGGCTCGTATCTCCTCGGCGATGACTGGGATCACCTTTTCGCCGTACGCCCGCAATGTTTCGTCTTTTGCATCATGTTGCAAATAGACCGAGAATTGATCGACGCCCATCTCACGCAATTCGTTGAGGCGCCTGACATGTTCTTCAACCGGTCCGACGATGCAAAAACGATCAACGATCTCATCAGGAACGAAGGTTGTGTGACTATTACCGGCCTGACCGTGCTCGTTGTAGTCGTATCC
>WLTJ01000059.1 GCA_009705435.1 Actinomycetota bacterium
GACTCGAACCATTCGAGCTCTCAATGAGTTGACATTCCAAGTAGCGAGACGCACAGAATAACCGTAGGCGATAGGTGACCCTCAGGTCACTTACGGCGCTGAGCCTTCTTCACAGGCGCAGCCTTCTTCGCAGCAACTTTCTTGGCAGGCGCAACCTTCTTCACAGCAACTTTCTTGACAGGCGCAGCCTTCTTGACAGGTGCAGCCTTCTTCACAGCAACTTTCTTGGCAGGCGCAACCTTCTTCACAGCAACTTTCTTGACAGGTGCAGCCTTCTTGACAGATACGACCTTCGCAGTGGCCTTCTTCGCAGGCGCGAGCTTTTTGGCAGGTGCAGCCTTCCTCACCTTTTGTGAAGAAACTGGCTTTGTCGTTGGGATGAGATCAATACTTCGTCGCCCAGCAATGATCTCAACAACTTCTAAAGTCACTTCAGACCCAAGTTGCATGACCTCACGCGCTGAGCGTGGAGGAGGATTTCCAAGAAGTCGCAGTGGGACATAACCACGCACATCGCCGATCGTGATGTAAGCACCATGCGATGAATAACTCTCTACAACACCAACGACGACCGAGCCGACAGCGTTCTTCTCAACAAACTGTAGAAATGGCAACACGTCATTGACGGTTTTGCCGGTTTCAATTTTCTTTGGTGCCATCCTCGCCCCAGGTGGTAAAGATTGAGGCACTGGCATTGGCTTCATCGCCTCGGGGCTGACTTTGACCCTCGGAGTTGTCGAACCTGTTCTACCATCACGGGATTTTGAATCTTGGGGCTGGGCTTCACGAATCGCCCGTCGACTCTTCTCACCGCGCACGGGGGTGCGATTGACGAAAACCCATCCGACATTGGGAACTGGCTTACCGCCGATCAGACGACCTTCATCGAACAGCCAGTCGTACTGTCCGTGAAATTCTTGATAGCTATCGTTTGAGAGGATTGAGGCACCAACTTTTTTGGCGATACTCAATACAAATCCATCGCCGCGCCCAACAGTGCCGGCTGGTGGGGTAACTAATTCATTGTGCTCAACAGCCTTGTCAAAGGCAGCGACTTCCTTGGGGTCGATGCGATGGCCGAAAGTTGCATCCACGATGACCGTGATGACGGCATCAGGGTTTTCAGCGATGAAGGCCATGACAGCATCATTCAGCTGCCGAAGGCTCGGCTTTGAGCGACCCTCGGTAGCGATATTGGAACCGTCAACAATGACATGTTTGCCAGAGGCGGGTTTCGCTACCGGCTTGACGACAACCTTGGGTGCAGGCTTAGGTTCGGACTTAGCCGCAGCCTTCACAGCAGGTTTGGCGGCCTTTTTCACCGCCACTTTGGCGGCTGGAGCTTTGGCAGCAGCAGATTTTTTGACAGGGGGTTTAACGGACATAGTGACATCTAGTGAACCACCAATAAGGCCCCACCGTGGGGATAGCCGTACGATCTTTGCTGTGACTTCCCCGACCAATATCTCCGCTGTTCTCTGGGACTTCGGAGGGGTGATCCTGAGTAGCCCATTTGAGGCTTTCAACCGCTTTGAAGGCCAACAGGGGCTCCCCTTGGACACCATCCGTCGGATCAACGCTACGAACCCGGACGACAACGCTTGGGCCCATTTTGAACGTAGCGATATCTCTGCGAGTCAGTTCGACCAGGCCTTCGCCGATGACGCTGAGGCCTTGGGCTTCCAGATTCGCGGCCAACAGGTGTTAGCCCTCCTCCAAGGCGAGATTCGCCCCGAGATGGTTCGAGCCCTCGACCTCGTCAAAATGGCGGGCTTCAAGACCGCTTGTCTGACCAACAACATGGTCGGTGGCGATGGGCGCAATGCCCAACCCGAGAACAGCCGTCAAGCCGATATTGAACTGATCCTCAAACGGTTCGATGCCGTGATTGAGAGTTCCAAGGTCGGCTGCCGCAAACCTGAGCCACGATTCTATGAAATCGCTTGCGAGGTCCTTGATGTCAGCGCCTCGCAATGCGTGTTCCTCGATGATCTCGGCATCAATCTCAAACCTGCCGCGGCGATGGGCATGCAGACCATCAAAGTTTTGGGCGCCGACAAGGCAATTGCCGACCTCGAAAAAATCCTCGGCATCAATCTGAAATAACGGGCTTAGAAACCCTCGAAAGTTTCGTCCATCAGGTCGGCGAGTTCTTGATCATGAACAGTCTTTGATCCAGTTGCGGGACTTCCACTTTCAACGCGCGCGACACATCGCAGGTCATAGCCCTGTTCCTTCACACGCCAAAAACGATGCTCAACAAAAGTCCATGCGCCCATGTTGACTGGTTCTTCTTGTAGCCAAACCACTTCGTGCGCATTCGGATAGCGCTGTAGCACTTCCATCATCTGCTCAATAGGGAATGGATACAACTGTTCAACACGCACAACCGCCACTGGTGCCTGTCGCTTATTGCGTTCGTTGAAGGCGTCCCACACAACCTTGCCCGAGCAGAACACAACACGCTTGACACTTGATGGGTCAATCACGAATGGATCGTCAAGTACTTCTTGGAAGGATGTGCCCGATTCAAGTTCAGAAATACTGGAGCGCACTTCTTTCATCCGCAAAGGACCCTTTGGTGTAAAAATCACCAGCGGCTTCCGTATTTCACGAAGCATTTGGCGACGCAAGACATGGAAATACTGAGCGGCCGTTGTGGCATTGACGACTTGAATATTGTCCTCAGCACATGAAGTCAAGAAGCGTTCGATACGCGCCGAACTGTGCTCTGGGCCTTGACCCTCATAGCCGTGCGGCAACAACATCACGAGAGCATTGTGCTGTCCCCATTTGTCTTCCGCGGCTACCAAATACTGGTCAATAATAATTTGTGCGCCATTGACGAAGTCGCCGAATTGGGCTTCCCATAACACCAATGCTTCAGGATTGGCATGGGCGTAGCCATACTCAAAACCAAGGGCTGCGTACTCGCTGAGCAGCGAGTCATAGACCCAGAATTTTTCCGCATTTGGTAATTCCGCCAATGGAATCCAGACTTTTTCCGTGTTGTTGTCGACCAAAGCAGAATGACGTTGGCTAAATGTTCCGCGACGCGAGTCTTCGCCAGCGAGACGAACGGCCACACCTTCACTCACTAAAGTTCCGTACGCCAGTAATTCAGCGGTAGCCCATTCGACTTGGCCCTCATCGTTATACAGTTTCGAACGCAACTCGAACTGGCGACCCAACTTCGGATGCACGGTGAAGTCAGCGGGATAGTTCGTTAATTGTGCGAAGACCGCATCGAGTAATGAACGAGGCGCGCCGGTATTGACATGAGCCAAAACCCCTTCAGGCTTCGGTGGTTTGGCTACCTTGACGACAACTGGTGCATGCGCACGCGTGTCATCAAGAGCAACCTGCAACTTCAACTGGAAATCCTTGAGTGCTTGTTCGGCTTCGTCAAGAGACATGTCGCCGCGTCCAACCAACGTCTCCACATACAACTTGCGGACACTACGTTTTTCGGCGATCGCTTTATACATCAATGGTTGCGTGTAACTAGGGTCATCACCCTCGTTGTGACCGTGGCGTCGGTAGCACACCATGTCGATGATGACATCCTTGTGAAAGCGTTGTCGGTATTCCCATGCCAAACGCGCAACTCGTACACATGCCTCTGGGTCATCACCATTCACATGAAAAATTGGTGCCTGCACTGTTTTGGCGACATCGCTGCAATACAGGGACGAACGAGCGAACTGCGGCGAGGTGGTAAAGCCAATTTGGTTGTTGATAATCAGGTGAATCGTGCCACCAACGCGATAACCATTGATGTCGCTCATGCCGAGACATTCGGCAACAATTCCTTGTCCAGCAAAAGCAGCGTCACCGTGAATCAAAATTGGCAACGCTGGGAATGAACCAGGCGGATCAATTTGATCTTGGCGCGCACGAACCATTCCCAAAACCAATGGATCAACTGTTTCGAGGTGGCTTGGATTAGCCGCCAGTTCGATCTTGATTGAGGCTCCAGTCGGACTGACATGATGACCCGACGAACCAAGGTGATATTTCACGTCACCAGAACCTTGTACTGCTTCTGGATCTACGTAACCTTCAAACTCGCCGAAAATACTGTCGAGGCTCTTGCCCATGACGTTGGCCAGAATGTTGAGGCGACCACGATGCGCCATCCCGACGACTGCGGAATCCAATCCGGCGTTGGCCGCATGCGACAAAATCTCATCGAGTATTGGCACCGCACTTTCAGCACCTTCAATGCCAAATCTCTTGGTGCCCACATATTTTGTGGCTAAAAACTTCTCAAATGCTTCCGCTGCGTTGAGTCGTTCAAGAAGTCTTTGTTTTTCATCCTTGGACAGATCAAACTGCACTCCCTCAAAATGCGATTGCATCCAGCGCTGTTCTTCGGTGTTCTGAATGTGCATATATTCAACGCCAATGGTGCGGCAATAAGCATCGCGCAAGACATGCAACAACTCACCCAAAGCCATGCGGTGTGTGCCCGCCACGCCACCAGTGAGAAACGCGCGATCCAAGTCCCAAATTGTCAATCCGTAAGTCGCTGGATCAAGTTCAACCGGCAGTTTGGGCTCTTTCCAATGCAAAGGATCAATATCTGCGATGAGATGACCACGCACACGATGAACACGGATCAAGGTGGCGATCTGCATCTGCTTATCAAGCATTGCCTCTTCACGATCCAATGGGTTGACGTCAGTACGCCATTTCACGGCCTCATAAGGAACTGCCATGCTCTTAAACACTGCCTCATAAAAACCGTGCTCACCCAACAACAATTCATGCACCCTCTTCAGGAAGAGTCCACTCTCGGCGCCCTGAATAATTCTGTGGTCATAGGTGCTGGTGATCGTCACGACCTTAGAGATACCCAAAGTTCCTAACGCTCGTTCGTCGGCTCCCTGAAATTCGGCAGGATAATCAATTGATCCAACACCAACGATGACGCCTTGACCGGGCATCAAACGCGGCACGCTTTGTACAGTTCCGATTGTGCCAGGGTTAGTCAAACTAATTGTTGCTCCCTGAAAATCCGCCACAGCCAACTTATTTAGCTTGACCTTGCGAACCATATCTTCGTAAGCGACCACGAAATCGCCAAAAGACATCGCATTAACTTCACGCAACACTGGAACAACCAATGTTCGACTGCCATCGGATTTGGCGACGTCAACGGCTAGACCAAGATTGATGTGCTTGTGACGTAGTACTCGCGGCTTTCCGTCTAGCCCTTCGACGAATCCACTACTCATCACTGGCACTGCGTCAGCAATGGCACGCACTATGGCAAATGCTATGAGGTGTGTGAAACTGACTTTGCTTTGACCAGTTCGGTTGCGATAACCGTTGATCACGCTGCGATTGACCTCCAACAATTTGGCAGGAACATTACGAAAACTCGTGGCGGTAGGAACGCTCAAACTGCGTTCCATATTGGCGACAATTGCCAAACCTGCACCCCTAATTGGCTCGCTGAGATCTTCCCCGGGAACCACCGCAACACTGGCACCTGCTGGGGCGGGTGTTGTGACAACCGCTGAGGGCAATGCCGCAACCGCAGCTGAGGCCGCTTGTGGCGATTGCACGACTGAAGCCGTCATTGACTTGTAATCCGAGAAAAACTCCTGCCATGGTTCGCCGACCGATGCAGGGTCTAAGCAAAACTGCTCAAACATCTCCTCCACAAGCCAAGAGTTGGCACCAAAGTCAGGATTTGTATCAGGAAAGGGGGAAAGCGCTTCAGACATCAGGTACAACATTACCCGTACGAGGTCCGTGACCTGTGTTGCTATTACTTCCAAGGGTGACCGAGTTGACCACCGTCACCCGATTTAGCCCGACTCTGGTTCGTAAGTGCCCTTAGATAGCCATAACCTGATTTCTATGAGCTTTCTTCGCCCCATTGCCACATCCGTTCTCGCCGCCTCGCTGATCTCGTTGAGCGCGTGCGGTGGTTCATCATCAAGCACTCCTGAGTACACCGTGCCCGCCGATGCAGGTCTCGTCGTCAAGGCTGTCGCCTCGATTCGCTGGGACGCCACCGAGTACACCGCTACTGCGGGAGATATCAAAGTGTTTTTAGCTAATGACGACAGCGTGAAGCATGTTTTGGTCATCCGCCAAGGCGACAAAGTTGTCGGCGATCTTGAACTGGCCGTCACCAAAAAAGGCACGGTCGATGAAGGCACCATCAACCTTGAAGCCGGGGCGTACAGCGTGTACTGCATCGTGCCCGGCCATGGCGGAATGAACAGTTCGCTGACTGTCTCCTGAACCAGTTTCGAAGAATTGAAAAGGGCCGCCCCATCGGGGCGGCCCTTTTCATTTCGGTCTTAGTTACTTATGCCTTAAGTAAAATCTCCGACAAGACATAAAGAATAGCGAACAGAACTCCGCCACTGATCATGGCGTTCTTGTGGCTCTCATATGGCCACAACAACTTGTTGGTCGCAGCGGTTCCACCCAATTTGCCGAGGCAATTGAGTTCGAGAATTGCAGCTATCACTGCACAAATGATCACGAAGGTCCATGCCTTCCCCGAGTCAACTCCATCAAAGACACCGGTATATAGATGAGCCGCGCCGATCATAAACCACAACATCGAGAACGAGAAGATGAAGTTCTGACGGCTGGCCAGCAAGGCACGGCGACCCGCCGCCGGTGCGCCAGCATCTGCTTCGCCACCAGCCAAAACATTGGCGGCATTGGCGAGAACAACCTTTTGGTTCTTCCAAATGACCATCCACACATTGGCAGCCATCAAGATGCCGAGAATCATCCCGACAAAGATCACGGCATCGTGCGCCACAGTGTCCGCTGATGAAGCCGACATGAAGTCCTTCATGTAGTCCTTGGTGGCCCCAACGATCAACAGACCAAGTACGAGGGTCACTACTGAAGCCCAGCGGAACCACCACAAGGCGCGACGGGCAAGTTTGTCAATCGAGATGTTGCGAGCTTTGCCCTCATCGCCGTAGGCCGCAAAAGCCGGCACCTGCACGACATTGAAGTAGTACAACAAACCGATCCAGGTCACACCCGCCAAAACATGCAGGGCGCGAAGTAAAACAGGAAGGCCTGTATCCGGATTGAAAATTTCCATGTTGATTTCCTCCATTTAAAACACATGACTATCTAAAGACAGTGACCCCTCAAGTCGGAAGGGCAAACCCACGGTAGCAAAGAAAGACCGTTCAAGCGAGGGATGTCAGCAGGTACCTTGGCACATTTGCGGACTAGCCTTGAGGGTCGGAGGTCAGTTCCCCATGGCTCATGAATTCATTTACACCTGTTACAAGTTGGCGCGCCACTATCCGCCCGATCGCACGGTGCTCGAAAACATCTCTTTATCGTTTTATCCAGGCGCCAAAATCGGTGTCATCGGCTCAAACGGCTCAGGTAAGTCCAGTTTGCTGCGCATTATGGCTGGCCTCGATGATGGATTTTCCGGCGATGCCCGACTGACACCGGGCTTTACCGTGGGTTATCTCGCCCAAGAACCTCAACTTGACCCCAACAAAGATGTGCTGGGCAATGTCATGGACGGAGTCGCCCCCGTCAAGGCACTTTTGGATCGCTATAACGAGGTCATGGCGATGTGGGCCGATCCCGATGCCGACTACGACAAAATTGGCACATTGCAGGCTGAGCTTGAGGCCAAAATTGAGGCCGCCGATGCATGGAGCCTGGACCGCAATGTGGAAATCGCCATGGACGCCCTGCGTTGCCCGCCCAACGATTCTGATGTCAACACATTGTCCGGTGGAGAGCGACGACGCGTGGCCCTATGTCGCCTACTGCTCAGCCGACCTGATCTTTTGTTGCTTGACGAACCGACTAACCACCTTGACGCCGAGAGCGTGGATTGGCTTGAACGCTTCCTCAAAGAATACCCAGGCACTGTTGTAGCCATTACCCACGATCGTTACTTCTTGGACAATGTTGCTAAATGGATTCTCGAACTTGATCGCGGTCGCGGTTTCCCATTTGAAGGCAACTACACGAGTTGGCTCGTGCAAAAACAAGAGCGCATGCTCAAAGAAGAAAAAGGCAACGAGAACCGTCGTCGTACTCTTGAACGCGAATTGGAATGGGTGCGCATGTCCCCCAAGGCTCGTCAGGCCAAGGGCAAGGCGCGTTTGTCAGCGTATGAAAAACTCCATGCTGAAGCCGAAGTCGCCGACCGTGGTCCAAGCAAACTCGAAATCATGATTCCTGCTGGCGGACGCCTTGGTGACACTGTGATTGAAGTCA
>WLTJ01000006.1 GCA_009705435.1 Actinomycetota bacterium
GAGAGCATCAATCAGATCTCGTTCACCGGAAACGACACCCAAAGTGGCATCGTTGTGGCCAGCCATGGCCTTGGTCGCCGAATGCACGACCAAGTTCACGCCGTAATCAAGCGGACGCACTCCAAGTGGTGTTGCCAACGTGGCATCAACAACAGTGATCGGGCCGGCGATGGCACCGAGTTCATCTAAATCAACGAGATCAAGCAATGGATTCGCCGGTGTTTCCGTGAATACCAACATCGTGCGCCCAGGAATGATGGCTTCGCTAAATGCGCCAGGGGCAGTCCCATCAACAAATGTGACATCAATGCCAAAACGCGGACAAACTCCCGCGAGTAACTGCATGGTGCCGCCATACAACTGTTTTTGCGCCACGATGTGATCGCCTTTGGAACACAGACCTAAAACAATTCCCGCAATGGCACCCATGCCCGAGGCGTATGCCCGTGCTGCTTGAGCCCCTTCAAGTTCAGCGACAGCACTTTCAAAGGCGTTGACCGTTGGGTTTCCATGGCGACTGTAGAACTTTTTGGCCTGCGTCGAGTGGGCCAACTGTCGCCCTTCTTCAAGGGTTCCCATCTCGTACGTTGTTGAAGCCCACAGAACAGGGGCCAATGACAATTGACCATCCGGGCGACCGCCACGGACAGCCAAGGTTTCGGGCTGAAGATCTGCCAAGTTGGGGTTATCGGATGTGGACATAAATCGATTTCTGATAGTGGTCTCAGTACATCTAGTCAAGCATGACTAGGGGCCTATGAGCGGTTCCATTTGCGAGCGAGTCCTTAGTTTCTCCGGAGCTTTCGTCAAGGTATCCACAAGTTTCTCATTTCACCAAAAAAATGTGCAGAAAGATGCGATGGATTTCTTGTTCCCACCTCGGAACGAATAACAGCAATCAGCGCCCATGTTTTGGTCGCTCCGCCAAAGAAACGAGACTTATGATGACTTTTGTTGGGATGCCCCGAGCGCTGGTGACTCTGCGCCATACCCCCGATCGGCGCTCGGTCGAGACTGCCCTGCAGCGCATTGGCTACACAGTGCGCGCAACAGATGACCATGCTGTGAGCGAAGTTTTACTCCACTCATTCCGTCCCCTGCTCATGATCAGCGATGCCATTGATCTTTTTCCTGTGGTCAGTGCCTTGATGCTCCAGGTGCGACGCTGCAACGAAATCTATGTCATCGTTATCGGTGCCAACACTCATGCCGAGCGCATTGCCATTTTGCGGCATGGGGCCGACGAAGCGTTGCCCACGGGTGTCGCTTCTGAAGAAGTAGCAGTGCGGTGTCAGGTGTTGATGAGACGCTCACGTGAATTTCTCCATCCAACTCTTTCATTGAATGAAGCGACACATTTATATTTCGGTCCCTTGATCATTGATTTAGCTCGTCGCGAAATGACGGTCAACCACTTCCCCATCGCCAGCACTCGACTTGAGTTTGAGTTATTTGTCCAACTGTGCCGGCGTCCGCTTGAGGTATGTAGTCGCAACGAACTTGTGAAAACAGTCTGGGGACCAACTTGGGTCGGTGACACTCACATTGTTGATGTACACCTCTCAAATCTTCGCCGCAAACTCAATGAGCGAGCCCCCGAGTTGCGTTTTATGCACACTGTACGCGGTATCGGATTTCGTCTCACCGATGACTTATTGCAATTAGCAGTTCATGATCTGGCCTCATCGCGCACGCTTCAGATGCAAAATAGATCGCTAGGCGTACTCAGCAGTTAGCCACCAATTTCCCGCGAACACTTCAACAAGATAGGCCCGTTGCCCATCAGGAACTTGGACGACGAGTTGAAATCGGGCAACACGACGCGATCGCTCATCCCACCATCTTTCTTCAACGGGCCACGGTCCCGCCCAAGCCACAACCTCATGATTGGTCCCCTTGAGAGTCAACGTTGCTGGGGGCGCACTGACGAGCCCGCGTCCACTCACTGAGACTGAGTGACCTCGTTGATCTATGACTGCAACAGATAACGCTTCGTGGAATACGACTGCTGGAGCAGGAGCAGGAAGCGAGCCTGGCCAGAGATTGGGATCAGCCGAGGAATCATCTTGAGGGCGCAATAAGAGTTGCTCACCCGCAGCAGCAGTTGAACCCAAATCAGCCACAGAAATCATGTCGTAGACCTGTCGCGGATCACGGCCTCCATTCCAGGATGCAACAGTGACTCCCTGAGGACCCAAAAAACCAATCACGCGGGTGATCGCCCGCGCTGCAGTTTCATCGGCTTGCGATCGCCCTCCCCAAAAACCTTCTTGGGTGCCAGCATCAGATCTGATCTCAGTTGGCGTGATGCGCAACATCGTGATGCCTGCCGATGGTGGATCGGCGCCGTTGATCCAACCATCAAGTTGCCAACGCACTCGATCCAACATCGTTGACGAGTGCATGCCTTGCGAGCGATACCACACTCTGTGTGATGTCTCGCCGTGTTCACTGTCGGCTTCAATGCGCATCCGTGTGCATATTTGGCCGCGCTCATGAAAATATGTTCCGAGTTCATCGGTCAGAGATTTAGCGGCGAAAACGAGCATGTCGAGTTGCAAAATTGGGTCATCAAAAACTCGCGTGATGGAAAGATCGGCTGGTGGCGGAACAGTTGCTGGTGGTGTGTCATCAGTGCCACTAGCCAAACGATGCAAAACCAAACCGATAGATCCAAAACGATCAACAAGATGTGTCGGTGACAAGGCGGCGATATCGCCTAATTGACGCAATCCGAGACGTTCCAACAAATCAATCAACTGTGGTGGACAACCGGCAACTGAGACCAAAACTTTAACTGCGTAAGGAGCCAAGAATTTTGCCGTGGCTGATGCTCCCCCTGGCACCACGATCGGTGTCCCCCGATGAGCGGCTGAACGAGCGGCCAGCGTGGCTGCTATTCGACCATCAGCGATGCCAACACCCATGCCACCACCTGCTGACAGCACTGCCTCAATATCAAGAGACTCGCTCAAGGCGTTGACCCCCGTGGTCGCCAGAGCAATCAGACGAATGGCCAGTGCATCATCACCTCCGACATATCGCGATGGGCCCCGCGTGGCTAGTAGCAATGATCCTGGTGTTGCTACATCGATCAACGGCACCAAAGTGCCGACCGAACGCACTACTGGCTCAAATAATCGGGCATCTCTTTCGGGATCATGAGGGACGACCACCAAATGTGGGCAGGCTCCTTGGGCTTGACGTAAGCGCTGACCTAAACGAACACCTTCGCCCCAAGCAGCAGGTGAACAACAAGACACTCGTTGCGCATCAAAGACTGCCAACGGTTGTGACGGGGTATATATCTGCGGGTTGTGAACTATGGCCGCAATGAGAGGCCATGCAGGACTGTGTAAGACCGCGCAACGCGGCGGTTGTTGTGGAGATGACATGGCTATCCAGTACGACGCAATGGCACAACAACACCGGCTTGTTCTGCCACCGCGAACTTTTCGGATTGTTGAACAACTGCCGATAACTGACCTTGGGCATCAGGGAGCCAAACCTCGTGCTCGGTGGCGCGGGCGCGCCTGCGACCGTCAAGTTGCAACACAACTCGTCGGCGTTGTAAGTGACCATGACCTATGCCCACACCTTGCCATTCAACGGTTGTCGCGTTGAGTCGTATGTCCACTGACAACGGAGCAGGGTCTCCAACTATGACAAGGATGCCACCGCGTGTTTGCACGCGCGTTTGTACACGTCTCATCAAAGACAATGGCAGTGACGTAACTAAACGTTGTGCCAAAAGGAGCACATCGACACCATCGACGAGAGCCGAGAGCACTGCTGCCACATCGGGTCGTTGTTCACCATGACTGCGTGCCCCCGTAGGGTCGCTGACAAATATCGTGCGTTCAAGAGCGACACCAAGATCGGCGGCGGCTAAAACACCAACTGACGGCAGACCCACTACTCCGGCCCATGAACCAGATTGTGTTGGTGCCACCAACACTGCTAGAGCACTTGACATGGCAGCCGAACCAGTGCAGGCAAGTGTGTGCCCTCGCACCAGTCCGAGTGGAAGAGGCTCGTCAGATGAAACGCCAAACAACGGAGCGAGTACGGGATGCACCGGCAGCAAACGTTCATGCGCCATCACCAGATGTGCCCCAGGAATCTGTGAAGCCAAGAGTGCGGAGAGCGCCTGCGGGGAGAGGGAACCAGGTTTTGAATGAGTGACGCCAACAGTCATAGCGACGACTATAGCGAACAGGTGTTCGGTAGTTTCTAGGCGGACTTTCTTCTGAGTCCGTCCAAGAAGTCAATAAAGCCACTAGAGCCCACGGCGAAATAGTCCGCTCCCAATTTGCGAGCATGCTCGGCGTCTTGAATGGCCCCACCGCCGAGAATCACTGGCACATCTGGACCAATTTTCTCCCGCAAGACGCTCAAAGTCTTCACAACCTCGGGGAATGATTCAGCTGAAGTCACGCTGACTCCAATCGCCACCAGTCTGTCCATCCGCTGAGCAGCATGCACGAAGGCACTCGCTGGGGTATCTGGCCCAAGGTCAAGCACATCCCAGCCCTGCAAACTCAGCAGACAACTCAAAATTGAAAGAACGAGAGCGTGACGTTCTCCTGTGGGTCCGCCGATCAGAACCGAACCACGATGACGACCTACACGAACAGCACGTTCGCTCAATCGCCCCACGAGTTTGGTCATAATCGCGCTTGCCTGATGTTCAACGGCAATATCAATTTCACCGTTGGCCCATCTTGTTCCAATCGTTGTCATCACCGGCACGACAATCTCTAGGAGAACATGTTCAACTGACGCTCCCGCGTTCATTGATCGACCAAGAACCATCCACGCTCCCGCAGAGTCGCCGTTGGATAAACAGCGTTCAAGTTCAACCACATAGTTCCCCGTGCGGCGAGCATCGGGCAATTCATGCCGACGGTTTTTACGTTCAGCTACTGAACTAATGAACTCGTCAAGATCGTGACGAGTGACGCGCCATACGCCACCCACCTTGGTCGCCAAAAGTTGACCGTTTGTCACATAACGAAAGGTCGTCATGTACACAACACCGAGTTCTTCGGCAGCCTCACGAAGGGTTAGATCAGGCGACTCCACCCTCACACGCTAAGAGACTGATCGAACGAGTGCGTGACTTTGCCCGAAACAATCTCATGAATAGGTTGCAAAATCTCTGCTGGGTACCAGGTGACGCCTCCCTAGCGAGGGTGATTTAGCGGGAACTCCACTTTTCGCGCGCCAGGCGACTGCGCTCAATCAAGTGCGCCGGGACACGGCTGTCAACGACCACTCCGTCGCCTGTGGACTCGGATGTGGCGGGGGCTGAGGTCTCTTCAGGCCCTACTAATTCTTCCAAAGTCGGGGGAACCATACCTGGCTTCCAGTACTGGTGAAGATCACGGACAATGTCGCCGAGGCCGGTTGAGTTACTGCCCGTGGCGAGGTCAACAGTGATCATGTTCTGGTACACATGCACGCCATCGACCTGGCCCGTGGCGAACAAACGCCGAGCTAGTTCGGCCGATGGGGTCACCGCCGAGACAGCGTGAGCCGTCGTGTCAGAAGCCAAAAAACGCTCGTGACCGCTTCCCGACAGAGTGCGGTTGGTCTCAAATCGGACTAGCCCAGGACGACTACTCGGCTTCTCAACAACGATGACAGGTTGGCCCATATGACAACCTTAGTTCGCGCGAGGTACGGTCACAGCACTGTCTTATTTTCCGTTCGTCACAAAGGACCACCATGTCACAACCAACAGTTGAACAATTCCACGCCGACGCCCTCGCCTTCCTAGAGGCCAACGCCCCGCGTAAAGAAGCCGAGAAGAAATTCGTCTGGGGCGAAGGTGCCGACAAAGTCTCGATGTTTGAAGAAAAGGATCGCAAAAGCGAGACACAAGATGTGGCCTTGGCCTGTGCGTGGCGACAGAAAAAATATGATGCTGGTTTCGGATACATCTTTGGACCCGAGCAATACGGTGGTCGCGGACTTCCCGCCGCGTACTCAAAGATCTACGAGTCTCTTGAAGGCAACTACGAAATTCCTAACCAATCTTGTTTCACCATCGGACTTGGAATGGTTGCTCCAACAATCGTGGCGCACGGATCCGACATTGCTCGCGAGACCTACGTCCGCAAAATGTACCGCGGCGAAATCGTAGGTTGCCAACTGTTCAGTGAGCCTGGAGCAGGTAGCGATCTTGCGAGTCTCAGCACCAAGGCCGAGCGCGACGGCGAAGAGTGGGTCATCACTGGTCAAAAAGTTTGGACGAGTGGCGCGCACTACAGCGATATCGGTGAAATCATCGCCCGTACTGACTTCGACATGCCCAAGCACAAAGGACTCACTGGTTTCATTGTGGATATGCGTGCACCTGGTGTGGAAATTCGCCCACTACGCCAGATGACTGGTGGCGCAAGTTTCAACGAAGTGTTCTTCAGTGAAGTCCGCGTGCGCGATGATCACCGTCTCGGTGACATCAACAACGGATGGAATGTTGCACTCACAACATTGATGAATGAGCGCGCTGCAATCGGTGCCGGTGGTGGTGGCGGCGGAATGTTCACGCGTGTCATCGAAATGGTCAAATATTATGGACTCGAAAAAGACCCAGTCGTGCGTGACGCGCTAGCTGATTTGATCATTCACAACAAAGTCGCTGGGTTCAACAACCAGCGCGCTATGGATAAAATTAAATCTGGTCAAATGCCTGGTCCAGAAATGAGTATGGCCAAGTTGGCAGGAACCGCGAACATGATGCGCATGGGCGACTTTGTGTCCATGGTGCTTGGACCCAAACTCATTGCTGATAGTGGCGAGTGGGGAACATACGCATGGAACCAACTGATTCTTGGAACTCCCGGTGGACGTATCGCTGGTGGCTCAGATGAAGTGATGCGCAACATCGTGGCTGAACGAGTTTTAGGAATGCCGAAAGACCCAGGTATCGACAGCAAGAGTCCGTTCAACGAACTACGCAAATAGTCGCCCTCAGAAAAGCGTCGGGGCATCAAAGCGGTCAATCCGCGGCACACCCGACCACGGCACAAAATTATCCATGAACGCCCAACTGCGACGATGAATCGCCGACGGCCCATATCCCTGCAGCGCTGTGCGATGCCAATGACATGGGTACCCCTTATTGGTATCGAGACTCCACAGTGGGTAATCAACGGCTAACTGACGCATCAGACGATCACGCGTGACCTTGGCCAAGATCGAGGCTGCAGCAATTGATAGCACCGACGTATCGCCCTTCACTTGCATCACTACTTTTGGAATCAACGGTGTCACAAAATCCCAACTGCCATCGACTACAGCGGCATCGGGAACAACGGTTAACTGCGCCAGCGCGCGTTTGGTGGCGAGTCGCTGAGCGTCGGCCATTCCAAGTGCATCACATTCAAGATGCGAGGCGTAACCCACAGCCCACGAGGTGCACCAATTGCCAACGGTTTCAAACATCGCCTCGCGCGATTTCTCAGTGATTGATTTTGAATCCCGAACGCCAGCAAGATCCCCCGTGAGTGGCAAAACTGCTACGCCGACTGCCAAAGGTCCTGCCCACGAACCCTTGCCCACCTCATCAATACCGACAATCACTTGATGCCCTTGCTGATGCAAGGAGCGCTCAAGATCGCGCGTCGGGACAAGTGCTGCAGAACGAGTGGCCATCAGATGAAATGCAACCCCGCATTGCCAGCGATGACTCGACCGATCACGACAAATGGGGAACCTGCAACAGTGAGCAGCGGGACTGCTTGCGGGTCAACAGCGGCCAATAAACCACCCGATGTTTGAGGATCAAAGGCCACGGTGTCAAAGGCCGCGTCCACACCTGGGGCCAAAGAAACATGCGACCCGACGGCGGTACGGTTACGCGCGTCTCCCCCAGTCCGCACGCCACGTTGCGCCGCAGCGAGCACACCGGGATACAAAGGCAATAGTGACGTGTTTATTTCAAACTGACATCCCGAACGCTCAGCCATTTCCCATCCATGACCCGCCAACGCGAAACCAGTCACATCGGTGACACCGTGCACCCCATCGACGGCCTGTAAGCGCTCACTTGCATCGCGATTTAACTGTCGCATACCAACAATCGCTGCCGCTTTTTCTGAGTCACTACCGCCACTTAGAGCAATGCCAGTTCCGAGTGGCTTGGATAGCAGGAGAACATCGCCGTCTCGTGCACCACCCTTAGTAAAAATACGATCAGGATGAACCGTGCCTTGCACAGCCAGACCAAAAATTGGTTCAGGGTTACGGATCGTATGTCCACCTGCAACCGACCCTCCCGCTTGCACCATCACCTCAGCGGCAGCTGCAAAAATTTCGACGATGGCTTGACGTGGGAAATTCTCCGGAAAAGCGGCCACGTTCACGGCCATCAAAACCTTTCCACCCATGGCATACACATCACTGCACGCATTTGCAGCGGCGATCGCCCCAAAGTCTGAAGGGTCATCGACGAGGGGTGGGAAAAAATCTGTCGTGCTCACTAGAGCGATGTCATCGCTCACTTTGTACACCGCAGCGTCATCAAAGGGAGCCAAACCAATCAACAAAGCGGGGTCAATAGAAACTGGCAATTCATCCACGAGCCCTGCCAACAAGTCTTTGCCCCACTTGGCGGCACAACCACCACAGCTTGTCCACTCTGTGAGTTTCAGTGGCGCACCATCAAACATGATCTCAGTCATAGAGCGAGCCTAGAGTCTGATGATGTTCGCCGTTGCTCCCTACCAATTTATGAGCGAAGATGCCCACAACACACGGCTCAAATAAGCCACTCGCCCGCACCACGGTCGCCCATTTCAAGCGAATACGTCACAAAAGTTTGAGCAACTCGGCAAGTGGTTCACGAAAATCTCGTGTGGCTCGATATCCAGCATCACGCAAAGCCTTATTGTCCAACACGCTGTTTGCTGGACGCTGAGCGGGACGGGGTGGTTGCAGTTCGGCGGTGCTGATTGGGTGCACCATGGCTGGATCTTTACCCATCAGTCGCACTATCTCTTGCACAAATCCATACCAACTGACCGCCCCTTGATTAGTGCCGTGGAATAAACCAGAACGGCGATCAAGAGCAAGGCGATACAACAATGGTGCTAGATCAGATGTAAATGTCGGATGGCCAAACTGATCATCCACAAACGAAAGTGAATCGCGTTCTTGAGCCAACTTGTGCACGGTCTTGACCATATTGTTGCCGTACAAACCACACACCCATGATGTGCGCACGACTGCCACGCCACTCTCAAGCGCCATCGCCTCTTGCTCGCCAACTAACTTCGTTCGCCCGTAAACACTCTGCGGATTTGGCACATCAGATTCAACATAGGGGCCGATTTTCGTTCCGTCAAAGACATAATCGGTGCTGATATGGACGAGATGAGCACCAATCGCATCACTCGCTTCAGCAACCCAACGCACTGCCGTGCCATTGACCAACATTGCTGTCTCAGAGTTACTTTCACAGGCATCAACTGCGGTAAAGGCGGCACAATTAATGACAGCGTCTGGACACTCACCGGCAAAAACATCATGGACCGCCTCACGACTGGTGATGTCAACTGTGTCAATGTCAATGCCGATCGCATCGTCACCACCAGCAGTAATCACGTTCATCAGATCCTGGCCAAGTTGACCATTGGCGCCGGTCACCAAAATTTTCATAATGTCTCGCTGTTCACAGACCGGCACGAGCCTTCAAGGGCTCCCACCACGCTCTGTTAGCGCGATACCACTCCACAGTTTCGGCAAGGGAATCTTCAAAGGTGCGACTCAACGTCCAGCCGAGAGCGCTCAACTTGTCGATGTGTACTGAATACCGACGATCATGCCCTAAGCGATCAGTAACGGGAGTGATCGAACTCTCATCACGACCACAGAGCGCGAGTAGCCGATAGGTGATTTCGCGATTGGTAATTTCATTATGCGCCCCGATGTTATACACCTGACCTACTTCACCTTTTTGTAAAACGAGGTGCGCAGCGATGTTGTGATCCTCAACATGAATCCAGTCGCGAACATTGCCACCGTCACCGTAGAGCGGAACTTTTTTACCGTCTAACAAGTTTGTTGTAAACAACGGAATCAATTTTTCGGGAAACTGGTACGGGCCGAAGTTATTTGAACAGCGGGTCACAATGACAGGTAGACCGTAGGTTGTGACATACGACAAAGCAATGAGATCGCTCGAGGCTTTGGATGCCGAATAAGGCGAACGCGGACACAAAATATCTGTTTCGCTGAATGAACCTTCGTCGATGCTGCCGTAGACCTCATCAGTTGAGATGTGCAGAAAACGTTCGACCTCAACTTGTCGGGCTA
Organism: Actinomycetota bacterium; assembly: GCA_009705435.1. Lineage (GTDB taxonomy): Bacteria > Actinomycetota > Acidimicrobiia > Acidimicrobiales > Ilumatobacteraceae > Casp-actino8. Next base: position 10,324 of record WLTJ01000006.1, read on the forward strand.
CATCACACATGACGTTGGTGCCGTAGGCGTTGGTCCGCACAAATGCATAGGGATCAACAATTGAACGGTCAACATGACTTTCAGCAGCGAAGTGCACTACTTGATCGTGACCTTTCATGGCAGCCAATACTTCATCAGCATCACAAATATCACCCTGCACGAATGTGCAACGTTTACCATCGACCAGATCACGGATGCTTTCGAGATTGCCGGCGTAGGTCAATTTGTCAAAGATGGTCACCGAATCATCGGTATGAGTTAGCAACCATCGCACATAATTCGATCCAATGAATCCTGCTGCTCCTGTGACAAACAGTTTCAACTCAGGTCCTCATTGGCCAATAGGGACGCCGACCGATCGCGAGATCACAGCGCATTGGGTTTGTGCGATCGCGTTCGCTCATGATCGGATCAGACACTCCCCAATCAGCACCAATGGCTGGATCATTCCACGCCACGCCTAGTTCATCAGCAGGGTTGTAATAGCCATCAACGAGATACGTCATGACCACTTCTGTAAGAGCCGAGAAACCGTGCGCCACACCTGGTGGGATGTACACACCTTTGTGGTTTTCACCGCTGATCTCAATCATTTGTGTTGCACCGTCGGTCGGGCCACCTTCGCGCAAGTCATGAAGCACTACGCGTATCGTGCCCACTGGCGTGTACCAATAATCTGATTGATGCATGTGATAATGCAAACCAACAAGCGCTCCAGCTTGCTTATTGGAACGATTTCCTTGAATCATCTCGCGCCCGTTGGGGAACCACTCACGCCGATAGGTTTCAATAAATAGACCCCGCTGATCACCATGAATTGTTGGTTCAACGATATAGACACCGTCAATTTTGTCGCTTGCAGATACCTTGGACATTGTTTACTCCGTGTCAATCTGGCAATGATCGCCGATCATCAAGCGTAAAGCGCGCGGCCTCTTTTGAGAACGAATGACTTCTGCCTCGCGCCCGATCAAGCTGTCTTCGAGCCGCTTGATGTCAATAATGCGACTACTTTGCATGATCACCGAGTGCTCAATTTCACTATTCACGACCTCACAACCATCACCGATAGCAGTAAAAGGGCCAATGAAACTGTCGATAATTCGCGCTTTCTTGCCAATGACTAGCGGGCCACGCAGGATTGAGTTTCGCACAATAGCTCCTGCTTCAATTACTACTCGCCCATCAAGAGTGGACAAATCGTCAACGTCACCATCAACGCGTGGTGTGATGACCTCAAGAAGCAGACGATTTGCTTCAAGTAGCGGGGTCAACTTTCCAGTGTCAATCCACCAACCAGTCAGTAATTCTTGGCGCACTATTTTGCCTTGATCAACAAGCCATTGAATGGCGTCTGTAATCTCAAGTTCCCCGCGTGGTGAAGGCGCGATGGCTCTCACGGCCTCGTTGATTGTGCGATCAAATAAATACACCCCAACTAATGCCAGATCTGTCGGTGGGTCAGCAGGTTTTTCAATGAGACGAATGACGTTGCCAGCAGCATCAAGTTCGGCAATGCCGAAGCGATGTGGATCAGGAACTTTCTTCAACAAAATCTGTGCCGTCGGCGGGTTACTTGTGAGACGTGCCGCTTCAAATGCATGGACGAAAGCACCCAAATCCTGTTCCAGGAGATTGTCCCCGAGATACATCACGAAATCATCATCGCCGAGAAAATCCGAGGCGATGAGAACACAGTGAGCGAGGCCGAGTGGTTCGTCTTGCGGAATGAAAGTGAATCGGGCCCCGAATTGAGAGCCATCACCTAAAGCGCCCATGACTTCGATACGGGTGTCGCCAACGATCACTCCGATATCGGTGATACCCGCCGCGACCATGGCTTCAACTCCGTAAAACAAGATCGGCTTATTGGCTACTGGCACCAATTGTTTGGCGCTGGTATGAGTGATTGGTCGGAGACGGGTTCCAGCACCCCCAGCCAAAATCAGTGCTTTCATGTGTCCCCGTCTCGATGGTCAGCCATGTTGGCTTTCCGAGCAATATCTTACCGAGTTCGTCCCGAATCTATGGTTACTTTATGGGTGGCCCGCTCACTCCAGCAAAATAATCCAGGACCTCCCTAGCTTCAACGCCGAGCACTAGCACGGCCTTGTCTTCAATGGTTTCAGGTAATACCGCCAACTTGAACCGTTGCATGCCGCCTGACGCTAACGGTCGTAAGAAGTTGGCTGTTTCTAGAATATTGAGTGACGAATCAACAGTGAGCGAATTGATGGCGGCGTTCACCAATTCGCTTGTCCGTAGTGGGTTGGATGTTGTCTGCTCAATTGCTTTTGTCACAGCAGATGTTAAGAAAATTTGTTGTCTTTCAATACGTCCAAGATCAGCACGACCATCAATTTGCCATTGACCATCTTTGAAGACTTCAAAATAACGACTACGTGCATAAGCCAACGCTTGAGATTTATCAAGGGTGTAGCAACCAGCAGTTGGAACTTCAAGTTTTGTTTTGTAGTCACGCGTGGGATATTCAAAACAAATGTCCACACCACCCAGCGCGGCAACAATTTCTTTAAACGAAACAAAGTCAATTTCCAAATAATGGTTTAACGGAATGCCCAAACTCTCTTGGATCGTTCTCACCAGAACATCTGCACCGTACCCGTACGCAGAATTCAAACGATTTTTTCCATGATCGGGAATCTCCAACCAAAGGTCACGAGGCACAGAGAGGATGGAGACAGTGTCGAGAACGTTGTCAACATGCAAAATCATCACTGTGTCACTTCGTCGACCCTCAATCGTTCCAAAGTGCTCGGTCTTCAACTCTGTTGCATCAATGCCTTCGCGACTATCACTCCCCACGAGGAGATAATTCACAAATGGACCCTCTTTGTCGGCGAGGACTCCATTCAGTTCATTGGCCCGATGAACATTGGCCTCTTGTTGTTGGGTGGCCACAACTAGCCCAACTGCAGAAATCAATACGAAGAACAAGCCAATAGTGACGGTATTGATGCTCGTGAAAATTTTGCGTCCGCTACGAGCCTGCGACTTTGACATGGACATGCTTAGAAACTATTAGATTCGCCGCGCTGCGTATGGTCAATCAATAAAAGCAAGCAAGGAAAACCTAACGAAGATGCACTATGTCACCGATATCGAGTGAACTTCTCGCTCCTTGCGAATCCTCGACCACTAGACGACCATCCACGTCCACATCAACTGCGCGACCTTCAAGAAACTTATTCTGTGGCAGTTCGACGCGGATATCTCGTTGCAACGTTGACAAATTGACACGGTAGCGCTCATGCAACTGCGTCTGGTCGAGCGCCAGCAACACATCCATCTCTTTCAATAACAATCCGAGGACCGCATCTCGATCAACATCTGTGTTGTCAGCAAACTCCGACAAGCAGGCGGCTTCACGGGGCGCCCATGCAACATTGAGCCCAAGTCCAACCACCACGAATTGTGGTGTTTGACACGATTCACCAGCACTGTTCACCGATGTACCCAACGGACCAGCAGCCGACAAGATGCCCGCCAATTTTCGACCATCGGCTAATAGATCATTGGGCCATTTCAATTCCACGGCAACTTCAACACCCGCTTTGAGCATCACCTGTAAGCAGGCCGACTGTGCCGCCAAAGCCACTGCATGGGTGAGAGCGTGAGGAAACTGAGGGACAGATCGAAGCAATAAACTGACCAAGAGGTTCGCTCCATGGGGAGCCTCCCAAGTGCGGTCAAGGCGACCGCGACCTGCTGATTGATGGTCAGCCACCAGCACAAGGCGATCAGGGGCACCCTTGCGACCAGCCGTCACAAGGTCATCATTTGTGCTCCCGGTCGTCGAAATCCAGCGAACAGTCCAAGAATCGGAGAAATTCCCGATTTTTTTCCCAAGAAATGGCGATCCTGGCAAGTTCTCGTCATTTGAAGTCGCATTTGGGGTGTCCATCAGACCAACATTGTAACTTGTGTCCACTAAACCATTAACAAAGATCCTGATAGCCAACCGTGGCGAGATTGCCGTGCGAGTTATTCGTGCCGCACGCGAGATGGGGATCGCCACCGTTGCGGTGTATTCAGAATTGGATCGCAATGCACTCCATGTCCGACTCGCCGACGAGGCCTATGCCTTAGGCGGTCAAACTGCTGCCGAGAGTTACCTCAACACCGAAGCCATTCTTGATGCCATCCGCAAAAGTGGCGCCGACGGAGTTCATCCGGGTTACGGATTCTTCAGCGAGAACGCCGACTTCGCCGATGCGATTACCAACATGGGTGTGGCCTTCATCGGACCTCCCGGTGATGCCATTCGTGAAATGGGAGACAAGGTTTCTAGTCGACGTGCTGCGTTGCGCGGTGGTTGTCCGATCGTTCCTGGAACCACGGATTTCGTCACAACTGCACAAGAGATCACAGAGTTCGCGGCAACGGCTGGTTACCCAATTGCCATCAAGGCTGCATTCGGTGGCGGTGGTCGCGGCATGAAAGTTGTACACAATGCCGAAACCGTGCAAGAGGCGATGGACAGTGCTCAGCGCGAAGCCAAAGCATTCTTCGGTCGCGATGAGATTTATGTGGAGAAATACCTCACTTGGCCGCGGCATGTTGAGGTTCAATTAGTTGGAGATCAACACGGAAATTACGTGTGGGTTTCAACACGTGACTGTTCAGCGCAACGCCGTCACCAGAAATTGGTTGAGGAAGCACCAGCGATCGCAATGGGCGAAGGTGTTGAAGAAGCCATGGGTGCTGCTGCTGTTTTAGCGGCACGAGCCGTTGGATATTTCAATGCTGGAACGGTCGAATTCATTTATCAAGATGGCGAATTCTTTTTCCTTGAAATGAATACCCGACTACAAGTCGAGCACCCTGTTTCTGAAGTCATCACGGGTATTGATCTCGTTGAATGGCAATTACGCGTCGCCGGTGGCGAAAAACTTCCAATGACCCAAGAAGAGGTCACCGCACGACGCTACGGACACGGCATTGAAATTCGCATTAACGCCGAGAACCCAGCAGGTGGAAAGTTTCTTCCTTCACCTGGAAAAATCACCAAACTCGTTCCGTCCGACGGCTTCGGGGTGCGCTTTGACTCTGGCTATGAAAGTGGCGATGAGATCAGCCAGTACTACGACAACTTGGTCGGCAAACTGATCGTTTGGGGCAAAGATCGTCCCACAGCCATCGCACGGACCATCCGCGCTCTCGAAGAAATGGTTGTGGAGGGTGTCTACACAACCATTCCTGCCGACTTAGCAATCTTGAAGCATCCTGATTTTGCAGCAATGAAGCATTCAACTAAATGGGTTGAAGAAGTTCTTGATCTTTCAGGAATCGGAGTGGCATCGGCACCTACTCAAGACGGCGATGACGCTGAACCACTCGTGCGCCGCAACACCACTGTTGAAATTAACGGCAAGCGTTTTGACGTTGCGATGTGGGTCCCCGAACAAACAGCGGTGATCGCCTCGGGTCCAGCAAAAGCTAAGAAGCCAACTCGCTCATCAAGTGGAGCTGGTGTCGGCGGCGGTTCGGGTCAAGTCACTGCTCCGATGCAAGGAACCATCGTCAAGTTGATGGTTGAAGTCGGTCAAGAGGTCGAAGTGGGTCAAGCCGTCTGCGTGCTCGAAGCCATGAAAATGGAGAACCAGATTTTGGCCGAGAAAGCAGGAAAGGTCACGGAGATTAAAGTCGCCGCTGGCCAGACAGTGGGCTCAGGCGACGTCATTATCGTTATTGCCTGATTCTCTGACTCAAGCAATCAGCCATACACAAGTTCGGCCATCGTGCGCAGTGTCTCCACTGATCCACCGACGACCAATGTCGTGACTTTGCTCTCGCGCCAAGCGGCGAGATCGTCTTTAATTTTGGCGGTTGATCCAACCAAACAAATCTCGTCAATCATTTTGTTGGGAACTGAAGCGATGGCTTCGGCTTGCTTGCCATGGAGAAACAAGTCCTGGATTTTGTCAACATCTTGGTGATAGCCAAGTCGCCGAAATACGTCGGCATGAAAGTTCATCTCTTGTGCACCCATACCGCCGACATAGAGCGCGATCGTTGGACGCAGTCGGTCATAGGCCAGCTCTAGATCGTCACCAATCGAAACATTGGCCATCGCTAAAATCTCAAAGTTGTCTGCTGTACGACGCGCATGAGGTCGCGAAAAACCTTCATTGAGGTGCTTGGTATACATTTCTTCATGTCGCGGCGCATAAAAAATTGGATACCAGCCATCGGCGATCTCGGCGGCCAATGCAACATTTTTTGGACCTTCAGCGCCGATAAAAATCGGCATGTCGGGACGAATGGGGTGAGTCATAACATTGAGTGCCTTGCCAAGACCCAAACCATCTTGAGCCGGAATTGGATACTCGGGACCCGCATTCGTCAAACGTTCTTCACGAGCAATGATCTTGCGAATGATCTCCACATATTCACGAGTACGCGCCAAGGGCTTATTGAATCGTTGCCCGTACCAACCTTCAACGACTTGGGGACCACTCACTCCGAGACCCAAACAAAAGCGACCCCCTGAAAGATGATCCATGGTGATCGCTGCCATGGCCGTGGCTGTTGGAGTGCGAGCAGATAGTTGCACGATATTGGTCGCTAAGCGGAGTTTGGTTGTCGCAGCGCCCCACCAAGCAAGAGGTGAAATAGCGTCGCTCCCCCAAGATTCCGCAGTAAACACAGTGTCGTAGCCCAAACCCTCGATTATTCGCAAAGTCTCGGGCACTCCCACCGGCATTGAACGACCCCAATATCCAATGTGCCAGCCAAGTTTCAGATCCTCTGTCATAAATTTTAGCGTAGTTCGCAGAGAGATTTTGGCGTGACTTCTGCTAGAAACTTCAGAGCGCAATTTTGTATTTCTAGGGAGATTTATGGATATCGGATACACCGAAGAGCAGCAAGCAATGCGCACCGAACTGCGTACCTACTACGAAAATCTGCTTGACGAGAAGACTGTCAAGGAACTCAGCGGTAGTCACGGCATTGGTGAGGCTCCACGACGTGTGTGGAAACAGATGTGTGCTGATGGTTGGGCTGGAGTCGGCTGGCCAAAGGCTTTCGGTGGACAAGGTCGTAGCGCTATTGAACAATTCATCTTTTTTGATGAGTCAATGCGCGCTGGTGCTCCTGTACCAATGCTCAGTTTGAATACGGTTGGACCAACACTGATGAACTTTGGTAGCGACCAACAAAAAGATTTTTTCCTACCAAAGATTTTAAAAGGTGACCTGCACTTCTGTATTGGTTACAGCGAACCAGGTGCTGGCACTGACTTAGCCGCTTTACAAACACGTGCTGTACGCGATGGTGATGTCTATGTCGTCACTGGGCAAAAGATGTGGACATCTCTGTCAAGCGACGCCGACTATTGCTGGCTGGCCGTACGCACTGATCCCGATGCCGCCAAGCATAAAGGCATCAGCATTCTCATCATGCCAATGAATTCCCCTGGCATCACCTTGCAGAAACTCAATCTCATTGGTGAGCATGACATCAACGCAATGTTCCTTGATGAGGTGCGGATCCCAGTTGAAAACTGTGTCGGTGGAGAAAACAAAGGTTGGACCTTGATCACCAATCAACTGAACCACGAGCGCGTGACGCTGTGCTCAACAGGTGTGATTGATCGCGCTCTTGCCGACACATTGGAATACGCCAAGACAACCCTTCTGCCCGACGGTCGTCGAGTTGCCGATCAAGAGTGGGTTCAGATGAACCTGGCTCGCGTTCACGCAAAACTTGATGTGTTACGTCTGATGAACTGGCAATCCGCATGGGAAGCCACACAAGGCAAACTTGATATTGGGCATTGCTCATCCATCAAGGTGTACGGCACCGAGTTTTACCTTGAAGCATTCC
>WLTJ01000060.1 GCA_009705435.1 Actinomycetota bacterium
GGTGCGCGTGGAGGTTTCCGTTATGGAAACACCGAGTTGAAAGACGCGATCATCGCCGACGGTTTGTGGTGTGCATTTGACTCATGCCTCATGGGTCTTGGTACCGAGCGTTACACCGAGGGCAAGATCAGTCGTCAGCAACAAGACGAGTTGGCAATGAAGAGTAATCAGCGCGCTGCCGCAGCAATCGCCGCGGGTCGCTTTGCCGACGAGATCATTCCGGTCTCCATTGCACAACGCAAAGGTGATCCACTCATTGTGTCTAATGACGAAGGCGTTCGCGCTGACACGACAATGGAAAGCCTCGGCGGACTGAAGCCAGCATTTGATAAAGAAGGCACGATTACGGCAGCAAACGCTTCGCAGTTGAGCGATGGTGGATCGGCAGTTGTGATGATGTCAGAGCGTTTCGTTAAGGATCGTGGCGTCAAGGCTCTCGGCCAAGTTGTCAGTTACGGCATGGTGGCTGGTCCTGACAACGCATCACTTTTGACTCAGCCAAGTCGCGCCATCATGAAGGCGCTGAGCAAAGTGGGAATGTCGGTCAGCGATATCAACTTGTTCGAACTCAACGAAGCTTTCGCTGCTGTTGGCGTTGCGTCAATTGCTGATCTTGGTATCACTGATGACATCGTCAACGTCAACGGTGGAGCCATCGCTCTCGGTCACCCGATCGGGATGAGTGGAAACCGGGTTGCCTTGACGATCTTGCATGAACTGCGTCGTCGTGGCGGCGGCGTTGGTGCTGCAGCATTATGTGGTGGCGGCGGTCAAGGCGACGCCATCATCGTGCGTACCGTCTGATTGTCAGGAAAGAAGTTCGCGGATTCGTTCTTTCGGACGACCCACGATCGCTTTTTTTGCAGTCACGACGATAGGTCGTTGTAAAAGTTGCTTATGTTTCACCAAAAGGGCCACAACTTGGTCCTGGGTGTGAGCATCGGCCTCAGTCAGGCCCAACTTTTTCCACATACTGTCGCGCCGCACCAAATTGGTGAAGGGATCTTCGAGTTTGGCGATAATTGCCCGCAAAGTGGCTGCGTCTGGGGGAGTTTTGATGTACAAAACGATCTCCACATCAACGCCTAATTCCTCAGCAATGCTCACGGCACTGGTACTGCTGTTTCAATGCGGGTTGTGATAAATCGTGACTTTGGAGGTTTTGGCCATACCTGACCGTACATCGGGCTGAATAACTTGACACGCAGGCGTAATATTCGTAACATAACTGTCATATCAGGGCACCGGTCCTGCAACAGGTCTTTTTCCGCCCGCACCTTTTGCAGAATTGGTGCCTTGGTCGCGTCAGGGGCCAGTTTCAGTCATCGATTGTGCGCCGGCCGTTGATGGCGCGACCCAATGTCAACTCATCGGCATATTCAAGATCGCCGCCCACGGGCAAACCTGATGCCGGACGGGTCACTCGAATATTAAAGGGTTTGAGTAGCCGACCAAGATATGAGGCAGTCACCTCACCCTCGGTGTTGGGGTTTGTGCAGACAATGATCTCGGTGATCTCTTCGCTCGACAAACGCATCACCAATTCACGAATCTTCAACTGCTCGGGACCGATGCCGTCAATCGGATTCATGACGCCAAGGAGGACGTGATATCGACCACGGAATTCTCCCGTACGTTCAAGAGCGATGATGTCGCTACTTTCTTCAACCACACATAACACTGATGGGTCGCGTCGTGGATCAGCGCAGATTGGACACAAGACATCCTCGGCAAAATTGAAACACTGCGAACAAAATCGCACCTTGGCTTTCGCGTCGGTAATTGCGCCGGCCAATCGTTCAACATCTTCGGCAGGAAGCTTCAACAAATGAAAAGCAATTCGCTGTGCTGATTTAGGTCCGATTCCTGGCATGCGTCCAAGTTGATCAATAAGAACCTGAACTGGAATGGTGTACGACGCTGCCACGCTTTATTCTTCCTCAGAGAGAAGTTCTGAACCAGGAAATGCATCAGTTAATTCGTTCTTGAGTGATGCTTTAGAAATCGTTGGCAACGCTTTCACTTCGTCGGGATCAATGAAATCTTCTTCGGCGATCAGATCTGGGCGCACAATGGGTGCTGAACGCGCTTCAGCCAGCCGCGTTTCAACAATGACTGAGCACACACCGCCTGCTGCCTGATGAATCACGCCAAGCATCTGTGGCAAATTATCTGAGACTCGTTTGGCAGACGGATCGTTGTCAACCAAAAGAACCAAGGTGCCATCTCGGTCAATCGGTTTAGCCATCTGGGCAATAGCACGACTCATCCCTTTTAATTGTCCGATCACCGCAGTGCTCCATGTCGCTGCCACTTGTTCAGCAGAACCTACGCCACTCACGACAGGAGCAGTATCAACTACAGGAGTTGGTGCAACGACTGGTCGAACCAATGGAGCGCTCGGATCTTGAGCGGCACGACCACCTAAGACCGCCTTACCCGTCACCGGATTCACTGGAGCGGGAGCGAATGTTGGACGACTTTCCAATTCTTTTTCAAGACGTTCAATCCGCGCCAACAAAGACTCAACGCCTGTCTGTAGTTCACGATGAACCAATCGAACGAGGGCTACTTCCAACACCACCCGTGAATCAGGAGCGTTGCGCATATCGTTCATTGATAAGCCCAAACCCTCAATAATCTTGACGATGCGCGGTGTTCCGAGATGGGTGGCTTGAGTAGTCAAGACCGCCATTCGACTTTCAGGCAACTGCACTAATTGAGGCGCCATCTGAGTCAGAAAACAATCGCGCAAATGGCGCACGAGATCATTCACAATGGTGCGCGGATCACGACCGAAGTTCACCGTATTAGCAACCGCTGCCAACAAACGTCCGGCATCAAACTGTATGAACGCCTCGACAAACTCATCAACAGGAGTGACTTCATCAAGCACTCCACCGGTGGCCGCGGAAAGTTCTAATGCCGACAATGTGTCGCGCGCTGAACCAGCACCCTGACGCAACACGGCATAAATCGCCTCGTCACTAATTTCTATTCCAGCGTCAGCAACTACCCAACGAACGTGGGCCTCCAATTCATCAATGGGTAAAAGATGAAACTGAAGATGTTGCGTGCGACTGCGAATTGTCTCGGCAACTTTTTCTGGATCCGTGGTAGCTAAAACAAAGACAACATGAGAAGGGGGTTCTTCGAGAGTTTTCAAAAGTGCGGCTGAGGCTTTTTTTGAGAGCATATGCACTTCGTCAAGAATGTATACCTTGTGCCGTCCTGGCGAACCAAGAGAGGCCGCGGCAATGATGTCGCGAATATCGTCAACGCTGTTATTACTGGCAGCGTCAAGTTCAATCACATCAAAACTATTTCCCTGTTGAACCGCAAGACATGATCCACATTCACAACATGGTTCACCCTCAATCGGCTTTTCACAGTTGAGAACTTTTGCCAGAATGCGAGCGGTTGTGGTCTTGCCAGTTCCACGCGGTCCAGAGAATAAATAAGCGTGTCCCTCACGCGAATTGATCACCGCGTTCTTGAGTGCGCGCACCACATGTTCTTGGCCTTTGAGTTCACTAAAGCGCTGAGGCCGATATCGACGGTAGAGAGATTGCACGGCCATAACTTAAAACTGTAGTGGTGAGGTGTAGGACCTCGTGCCCCGATACGAGGAGTGCCCATATTCCGTGGGTCACGGCGAACTATCTTTAGAAGTAGTCATGTCGTCACTCGCCTGCACCCCAACTGAAATCCGTCGCCGCAGGACAGCCCGCGCTGGCATTTTGGGTGCCTTCGTCGCCCTCAGTTCACTGTTCTTCATGGGTGCCAGTGCCGCCCACGCTGAAACAACTTTGGTTTCCTCAACCCCTGCCGACGGCGAGGAGGTCATTGCATCTCCCGTCCAAATCGTCGCCGTTTTCAGCGCCGCGGTCCCGAATAATGCCTTTATGCAGGCAGTTTGTAACGGGCAACCAGCACCAATCGGTGTCGTGACGGTGGGTGCAGATGGCGTTTCGCTGATCGCCCCCCTCACCGCTGCCCTGCCGATCGGGACATGCAACGTTTCCTACTCGGTCCCCCAGGCAGATGGCAATGTGGCCACCGGTGGCTTCTCATTCGAAGTCCTCGACCCCTCAAGCGTGGACCCAGGCGATACCAGCGCTGGCGATAGCACCGAAGGACCCGTTAATGCCCCTCCTGTGAGTGGACCTCTCGGACTATTCCGAATGATCGCCTACGCCGCCTTGGCCGCCTTATTTGGTGGAGCGGCGCTGATCGTTTGGATATGGCCCGAAGGGTTTGATGATTCAGCCACGCATCGCTATTTCAAAATCACGTGGTCAGTGGCGTTGCTGAGTAGTTACGTCGTCGTGGCCCTGCAGGCTTCACTCACATCAGGCAAGTCCGTTACCCAGACCTTGGTGCCGTTGATTTCTTGGGGTGAATTATTCAAAGAAGCCAGCGGCTTGGCCGTGTTGGCACGTTTGTTCCTCGTGATGGGATGTCTCATTTTCGCCTTTCACCCTGACCGTCTCGTTGATCCTCAATCAAAGAATCTTTCGTTGGGACTCTCGGGCGCCGCCATGGCAACTTTCGCCTTCACTCGCGCCAGCCTTGATTTTTCAATCCTTGGAACTGCAGCTTCATTAGTGCACAACCTGTCCATCGCGCTGTGGTTTGGTGGGCTTATTTTCCTCGCCCAAACGGTACTAATTGCCCCCGGTGGTGATGACCTGATGACAGCCATCAGACATTTCTCTCGGCGCTCATTGTTGATTATTTCAGTCACCGTCATTTCGGGTGTGGTGCATCTGTATCAACTCGATGGTGGTGCAATCCTCACAAGTCGACACGGACGCTTAGTGATTTTGAAGGTCTTCGGCGTCGTCGCGATGGTGTACATCGGTGGTGCAACGCGACAGTTCATTTCTCGAGGTCTCGCGAAAAAGCGCCAACTTGATGGGCGTACCGCAGCAAAACTGCGCCGCTTTGTTCTCACCGAAGCGGCATTCGGTGTCTTTGTTCTTGCGTTGACTTCATGGTCTGTGGCGACCTTGCCTGATAAAGCGCCACCACTGGGATCTGATCGAACCGATTACGCCTTTGTCAGTGATCGTTCAGGTGGGGGATTCGATGTGCAACTGCATATGACTCCCGCCCTTGTGGGTAGAAACGCCGTGCGAATTGATGTCTATTCCCCTGGCAGTGGCTTGACCGATCTCACGGTGCAATTCAATCCCCCCACAAATAATGTCGCCAGCGTGACGCTCAATGTCCCTATTGATGGCGCGGGCTCGGCAAAGTTGCCGTTCAGTGAAGGTGTACCTCTCAATACCCCTGGTCTCTGGACGATCATCGTGACTGGTAACGGGCCTGATGGACCCTTGCCCTCGGTGACTTACACCGTGTCCGTTTTGGCAAATACCTCCGAGGCACCAGTCAATGAAGATGTGAATGCCACAACATCGACTATTGCTGGGGGAGTCAGTTCTCCGGCCACGGTGGTCGTTCCACTGGGAGAAACGACTGTTCCCTCGGCGAGCGGTGTCCAACCAGTCACCGCAACTGTCGTGACCACAACTCCCTGAGGTCGCGCCGAGTATCGTTAATAGCGTGACTAGCAGTAACCCAATGCACGACAAACTCGCCGATCTTCTGCAGCGTAAAGAGCAGGCACTTCAACCCGGGGCCCAGCGATCCATTGAGCGCCAGCACGAAAAAGGCAAGATGCTGGCACGTGAGCGACTGGACTACTTGCTTGATCCGGGCTCATTTCAAGAACTTGACATGCTGGCGCGTCACCGAGCACAAGCAGCAGGACTAGAAGAGCACCCTTATACCGACGGTGTTGTCACCGGTTGGGGGACAATCGACGGTCGAAAGGTTTTCGTTTTCTCGCAAGACTTCACCGTTTTTGGTGGTGCTCTCGGCGAAGTGTTCGCTGAAAAAATCCACAAACTGATGGACATGGCGTTGCGTGTTGGTGCGCCTGTCATTGGTCTTAATGACGGAGCTGGAGCGCGAATTCAAGAAGGCGTCGTTTCGCTCGCGAGTTACGGTGGAATCTTCTATCGCAATGTGCAGTCAAGCGGTGTCATCCCACAGATCTCCGTGATTCTTGGACCATGTGCTGGTGGTGCGGTGTACTCACCTGCCATGACCGACTTCATCTTCATGGTGCGCGAGAGCAGTCACATGTTTATTACGGGACCAGATGTTGTCAAAACCGTGACTGGTGAAGATGTGACTCTTGAAGAACTCGGTGGGGCGATGAGCCACGCCAGTAAGAGTGGCGTGGCAACTTTTGTTTCCCAGGATGAAAAATCGTGTCTTGATGACGTCCGATTTTTGATGTCCTTCATGCCGCAAAACAATATGGAAGAGCCACCGACGATTGATACTGGCGATGATCCTGATCGTTTGTGTCCTGAATTGCGCAACATTCTTCCAGTGTCGGCCAACCAGCCGTACGACATGAAAAAAGTCATTGCATCTATTGTCGATGATGGTGAATTTTTTGAATACTTCCCACATTGGGCGAAGAGCATCATCTGTGGTTTTGTGCGCATTGATGGACACTCTGTCGGCGTCGTTGGCAACCAACCACTGTTCCTCGCTGGTGTTCTGGACATTGAAAGTGCGGAGAAGGCTGCCCGCTTCGTGCGAACCTGTGATGCGTTCAATATTCCGCTTCTGACAATGGTTGATGTGCCCGGTTTCTTGCCAGGTGTGGATCAAGAATACGGCGGCATCATTCGGCACGGCGCAAAGTTGCTCTATGCATATTGCGAAGCAACTGTGCCGCGAATTCAAATCATCACCCGTAAGGCTTACGGCGGAGCGTACGTCGTCATGGATTCCAAGTCCATCGGCTCCGACTTGGCATACGCCTGGCCGACTGCCGAACTCGCAGTGATGGGACCGAACGGTGCAGTAGAAATTGTCTATCGCCGCGAACTTCAACAGGCCGCCGACCCAGTTGCCCGTCGCGCTGAACTTGTGAACGAATACACCGAGAAGTACGCCAATCCGTATGCGGCTGCCGAACGCGGTTACATCGATGATGTCATTGATCCAGCAGAAACTCGTCAGAAAATTGTGGCAGGATTTCGCATGCTTCGGACCAAGCGCGAAGAGTTGCCGCGACGCAAGCACGGCAACATGCCACTATGAGCCATCAAGTCACTCCAACGCCGACTATTGAAGAGGCGGTTATTATCGCCGCGGCGATTGAAGCAATGTGGCCAAGGCCAGTCGTTGGGCAAGACCCAATTGTCGCTCGACAAAACGCATGGCGCTTCAGCGGTCGTTGGTGGGCCAGGCCAAGTGTGGCTCGCCGAGATCGCCCGTAGAAGCACCTTTGTATGGAGATCACCACTGTCAGCGATGAAGTGATAGTTCTCCACGATGGATGCGATGTCTATCGTTACGAAGACTTACAGCCAGAAACGCAATACACCTTTCACGGTTTGACAGTGACAACACTTGCCCGTCCCGACGGTGAGTTACTCAGTACCTTTGCCACTGTCAATGATGTGCATTTCGGCGAAGTTGACTGTGGTGTGCTTGGCGATAACCGACGCGGGCCGATTCAACGTTCTCGCCCTGGCGACATGCCTTACCCCGAAATCATGAATCGGGGAGCATGTGCAGAAATCCTTGCTACACATCCTGCCTATGTGATTGTTAAAGGTGACCTCACCCATGCCGGGTCAGATATTGAGTTTGATGCTTTTAGAGATTGTTACGAGAGTCATTTTGCAGACAAACTGCGCGTCATTCGCGGAAACCACGATGCATATCTCGGCCAACATTTATATGACGAAGATTTATGGATTGAGATGCCAGGAATTTGCGTGGCGGTGATGGATACGGCCATTCCCACAGAAACAACTGGGGATATCGCTGCTGGACAACTCGCTTGGCTATCTGAACGAGCGGCCTCTACTGACCTTCCCGTGTTAGTCATGGGACATCATCAGCAATGGACTCCAGATCCCGCTGGCGGAACTCGGCGCAGTGAGGATTATTTCGGCATCAATCCCGACAGCAGCGATGCCCTCAATGATGTTGTCGCCAAACATCGCAACATCATTGGCTACACCGCTGGGCACACACATCGCCATCGAGTTCGTTCGATGGCTTGTGGAGTTCCGACAATTGAGATTGGTTGTGTCA
>WLTJ01000061.1 GCA_009705435.1 Actinomycetota bacterium
TGACCCCCCTGAAACATTCGGGAACTTCGGCGGATACTTCTACAACTCCTTGATGCAGGCGCGATTGATGGGGGTGCGAATGCCCGGAGCAAGTCCCGAGGCGATTGATGCCGCGTACTTCGATGATCGACCCGATGTCCCTCCCTACATAGCCGAACCTTGGCATGACAGTCCCAAGCACGCAGAATTATTGGCGGTGACTCAGGGCTACATCTTGAGCGGTGTGCCGCATCAACCTATTGAAGATCAGCACGCGCTTGCTCTGCGTGAGCGGCGTGAACGCCCCGATCTGAGTGCATTGAGCAATGAAGCGTTAGTGGCTCGTGCCCGTACCATGCAACCGCATTTGGTGGCGATGTTTCGCGAACATGCGTGGGCAAGTTTGGGAGCCTCATTTGGTCCAGGTGGCATTTTGTCAATCACCGAAGCGCTTGGTCGGGCAGGGGATGGAGTGAGCTTGATTGGTGCGGTCGGTAATGTGGATTCAGCAAATATTGCGACACAACTTTGGGATCTCTCGCGCATTGTGCGTTCGGACTCCACTCTGAGTGCCGCCTTCGATGCCTGCTTCGCCTCTACTCAGAGCGACGTAGCGGCGATCAGTGAATTAGCACAGAGTGTTTCGCACAGTAAATTTGCTGACGTGTTAGCGACATTCATGTTTGATCATGGTGGTCGTGCACCTAATGAATGGGACCCTGCAGCGCTGAGTTATGAAACCACGCCGAGTTTGGCGTTCATTCAGATTGATCGCCTGCGACATCAAGATGATTCGGCAGATCCGCATCTTGCGCATCAGCGCAATTCGGCTCAGCGTGAGCGACTTTTCGCCGAGATTTGCGAGGCCCTCGCGGGTGACGCAGAGACTTTGGGCGCTTTCACTGCCTCGTATGTTTCGAGCAACACATGGCAAGCGCTACGCGAGCGTTGCAAGAGCAACAACATTGCAATCATCCACGAAGTGCGCATGTGTTTCAATGAAATCGGACGGCGGATGACTGCGGCTGGTCACTTAGCCAATGCGCATCTTGTTTATATGTTGCTGGAAAATGAACTCGACCAATTTCTCCGTGACCCACAGTCCTTCTCGGAGACTTTGTCGGAGCGACGGGTTATACATCAAGAACTTGCGTTACTGGATCCGCCGTACATTATTAATGGTCAGGCGCCACCGTTATCGCATTGGGCTCGTAAAGATGTTGCCACTGTCGCCCAAGCAAAAGTGGGTGATGTCCTACAAGGTGTGGCCTGCTCGGCCGGAATGTGTACGGGCACGGCACGGATTATTCTCGACGTCTTCAACCCAGGCGAACTGCAAGCAGGCGATATTTTGGTCACCGTGAATACGGATCCTTCATGGACGCCGCTGTTCTTGGCCTCTGGTGCTGTCGTCGTCAATCTTGGTGCGGTGGGCTCGCACGCCAGCATCGTGAGTCGTGAACTCGGCATCCCGTGCGTGGCGTCGGTGGCCGACGCAACCTGGCGCATCCCCAATGGAGCCAATATTACGGTGGATGGCTTTACGGGAACGATCACGATCAATTCGTTGTAACTCACATACAAGGAGACTCAAAATGATTGCAGTGCATGGTTCTGTAAAGAGTGGCTTCGAAGCCGTACGCGATGCCTTCGCTCGCAACTTCGAAAGTGACTTTGAAGTTGGTGCCAGTGTGGCGGTGATGCACAAGGGAGAAATGGTCGTAGATATCTGGGCGGGTCATACTGATCTAGATCGCACCCAACCATGGAATGAAGACACCGTGATCAACGTGTGGTCAACCACGAAAACTCAGATGTTTCTCTGTGTCTTGATCCTTGCTGATGATGGCCTACTCAGTCTTGATGACCCCGTTGCAAAGTTTTGGCCAGAGTTCGCGGCGAATGGCAAGGGCGGGGTTCTTGTGCGCCATCTCATGTCTCACACATCTGGTCTGTCGGGTTGGGACGAGTCGATCACGGCAGAAGATCTCTATGACCATGACAAATGCGCTGGCCTACTAGCGGCTCAGGCACCGTGGTGGGAACCTGGCACGAAGTCTGGTTATCACGCCATGACCCAAGGCTATTTGCTTGGAGAATTGGTGAAACGGGTGACCGGAATCAGTCTCGGTAACTTTTTTCGGACGCGTGTCGCCGAACCCTTGAATGCTGATTTTCATATTGGTACACCTCTGTCAGTTGATGAGCGAGTAGCGAAGGTTATTCCCGCCGAGCAAGGTCTTCCGGCAAACATCAAGCCTGAAAGCATCTTTGCGCGAACGATGTTGAATCCTGCTATGGATGCTCGTTTTTCTTGGACACCGGAGTGGCGGCGTTGTGAAAGCCCCGCCGCAAATGGTCATGGGAACGCACATTCTGTGGCATTGACGCAGGCCATCATCTCTCATGGTGGGACATTGAATGGTCAGCAGTTTTTATCATCGGAGATGGTTGAGCGAATCTTTGAAGTACAGGCTGAAGGTATTGATCAGGTTCTCATGTCACCTGGCAAAGTCGGTATTGGCTATGGTCTCAACAGCGAGCACACTCCCGTGAGTTCCAATCCTCGCTCTTGTTTCTGGGGCGGTTGGGGAGGATCTTTGTGCGTGAATGACCTTGACGCCCAGATGACTTTTGCTTACGTCATGAATCGTATGGGCAATGGGACAGTTGGCGATATGCGCGCTGCCGGCCCGCTTATCGCCACGCATATGGCAATCGCTGCGTTGTAACTCGGGCGGTCTAGTCCGCCTTCAGGTTTTTTTCAGTCACCGAAAACTTGTGTGGTATACGAATTGGCGAAAGTTCGCTGAGGATCAAGTTTGTCGCGCACTGCTAAGAATTCATCCCACTGCGGATACAACTGCGACAGTTCACGATGAGTCAGCGAGTGCATCTTGCCCCAGTGTGGGCGCCCCTGATAATCGGACATGATGTTCGCGACATCGTTGAAGTACGCAGTGTGGTCCATGCCCTTGAACATGTGGACAGCAATGTAGGCAGTTGGACGCGCAGTAGCGGTCGATAGCACAAGATCATCTTTCGCGGTGAAGCGCACTTCAACTGGAAAACTGATGTTGTATTTCTTCGTCTCAATGACCTGTCGAATTCTCTGTAATGCTTCACCACAGAACTCACGCGGAATGGCGTATTCCATCTCGACGAACTTGACAATGCGCTTACTGGAGAAAATGCGGTAACTGTCGTTGACGGTGGTTGTCTGTCCTGTGGAAGGTAAAGCGGTTGCAAGTCGCGGAATCATTTGTGGACGCAATCGACCAAGAGTGCAAACCGCACCAAAGGCGTAATTCTCCAAAAGTGTCTTGGAGTACCAATGTTTGATTTTGCTCAAAGTTTGAAGTGGTTCAGTTGTGCGATTGTTGGTCTTGGTGAGTGCCCACTTCGTATGTGGAATCCAAAAGAACTCAAAGTGGTCGTTGCTTTCCACCAGTTGATCAAGATTCTCAATCAAGGCATCTAATTTTTGAGCACCTTCAATGGCTTTCAATCGAAACGCCGGGACAACTTTGAGAGTGACTTGCGAGATCAGACCTAGGGCACCGACTCCAACGGCGGCAAATTTCAAGAGATCAGAATTCTCTTTCTCGTTGATTTCTAAAACATTGCCGTCACCAGTCACCAGACGCATGCCACTCACTTGAGCGGCTAGTCCTGGGAGATTGCGACCCGTGCCGTGGGTCGATGTCGATATTGCGCCACTGATTGTTTGGTAGGCGATATCTCCGAGATTCGGCATCGCTAAACCCAACTCGGCGAGTTGTTCATTGAGATCAGAGATGTACATACCGGCCTGCACGGTGACGGTGCTGGCTTGGCGGTCAACATCAAGCATTTTATTGAGGCGTCCCATCGTGATGAGATGGCCCGAAGTCGTAGCTGTTGAAGTAAAACTGTGTCCAGCACCGACCGCCTTAACTGTCTGGCCTGCGCGCGAGGCACGGGCGACAATGTCCGCGAGATCTGACTCACCAGCGGGCTCATTGATGCGCAAAGGTGTCGATTTCTGGTTCCCCGCCCAGTTTGTCCACGTTCCAGATCGGATGGCACTCACGGAAATGGACCACCGGTCAAGGCTTGTGGCGAGATGCCCATTTCGGCCAGTAAGGCTTGGCTGTAAGCGACACGACCTGTGAGTCGCTTGGGCTGCCCGGAGCACAGTTCTAAGGCTGCCTGAGCGATGATCTCTTCGGACTCAATCACGAAACCTTCCAAAAGGTCATGTGCCCCAGCGCCAGGCGTGATGACATTGTCCCAAGGGGCCAAGGTATTGACCGCAATATTGTCGGCGTACAACTCGGCAGCCATGCCAAGGGAGACTCTTTCAAGTGCTGCCTTGCAGAGCCCATAGACCGATGAGTTGCCAGTCGCGAACCAGGCTTCAAAGGGAGGTCCGACAGGCTTCACGGCGGCGCGCGATGAGATATTCAAAATCCATCCCGAACCCCGCTGGCGCATATCAGGAATGACTTGCTGAGCAAGATCAATGGCGCCCCATACTTGAGTTTCAATCATTAACTTGAAACGCTTTTCGGGGAATGAGTCAATGGGCAAAAGAAAAGTCACTGCGGCATTGTTGACCAAGATGTCAATGGGACCGAGTTCCGCGTGGACGTCATCAATAAGTTTTTTGCGGTCCTCAGCGCTTGAGAGGTCAGCCTTGAATGGTGCTGCTTGACCACCGTTGGAGGTAATCATTTCGACGGTGTCACGCAATGTGCCTTCGTAACGCGGATCTGGATCCAGGGTGCGCGCCATACACGCGACTGTGGCTCCCTCGGAGGCTAAGCGACGGGCGATTGCGGCACCGATACCACGACTCGCTCCAGTGACGAGAGCGATTTTCCCGTCAAGACGATGACCGTCAATCTTGTCCTGCATTGTGCCTCCCAGCTCTTTTCAATACTGGCAGGTTAGGGGATGGGTTGGAGTATTGTTCACACCCATGACGATTGAAATTGAAGCACCGGCGCGACGTTTTTTACATATTTGCTACTGCTGTGCGAGTACTGATCAAGTTGTCAACTTTTTTGTGGATGGCCTAGACATGAAAGAGGTCATGCGTAATCCCATCCACCCTTCGGATGGATCATTGTTGGGTATCGAAGGGGAAATAATGAGCGGGGCCGCCTTTGTCTATGACAAGCGTGGACCGCGTACAAGTTCGTCATTGGAAGTTCAGGAGTGGGTCAGTCCACAGATGACGGGAACTCCTGTGTCCGACGCGTCGCGCGTAGGAATGCAGGCAGTCGGCTTCGCGGTTCCTGATCTGGAGGCGACGATCCAACGCATACAAAAAATGGGTGCGAAAGTTATCTCCCGAGCACCTGCACCTTGGGCGGCAGATTGGGTGACCATTGCGGACCCAAACGGGACGCTGATTGATCTCTTTGAAGACGCTGCCGTTCCCCTCGGCGAGTCGCGGCTGCGGCATCTGCGTTCAACTGTGACCGATTTGGAAGTTTCTTTGCCTTGGTATTACGGCATGGGCTTCATTGATGTTGCGAGTCACGATCTTGAAAGCGGCGACTTCGTTAATCTTCAAGGACCGCAAGGAACTCCGGCTCTGGGTCGCGCTCATCGCCTGAAACTGCCCGATGAAATGTGTGAGTTGGTTTTGATGGAGTGGACGAATCCTGCCTCGCATGGACAACACCCAGTTGATGCCAATCACGCTGGATGGTTTAGAACTGCGGTGAGTGTGGATGACACTGTTGCTTCGTATGACCGTTTTCTTGCAGACGGTTGGACATTTGAGCGCGAGCCACGGCAGGTTGAACTCTCGGGAACAGCAGTTCCTGATATGTGGATTTGCTTTTTGAATGATCCCGATGGAATTCCATTTGAGTTTGTGCAACGGCCGCGTTCGGCGTTTCGACCAGAACGCACCGCAACCGAGTCTTAGTGGGGGAATAACGAGTTGGTCGCCCAACCGTCAACAGTGACATTGCGCGCACTGAATTTCCACACTCCATCAATGACCTCGTAATGGTCGACGTAGCGACCCCAATGGTCAAGGCCGATATCGGTGAGTACGAAGAAGTACAGGCGGCCAGTGGCATGGGCTTCATCGATGAGATCGATCTGGTGAGTCGTCGTTGAGTGGCGCACATGGGTGAGTCCTGTTGCCACCGATGTTGAGTCCGCAGTGCCAGTAAAGATGGTCATCACTTCTTCAATCCCCGTGAAGGTGCCGCCAGGGTTGATGACCATCGTGGCGGTTGGGGAAAACAGTTCACGAACCTGTGCGAAGCGGCCCGTGTCGCCATTGGCGTTGTAACGCGCCACCAAGTCACGAATTGATTCACGAGCAATGAGTTGCCATAACTCCATGGGGTTCCTTATCAGCTTGGGTGCGAGAGGTTTGTGCTGGGCCTGACCTTGGGACGTTAGTCACGGTACACCGTCAAGATCTAGCACTTTGGGTTGAGATGGCATACAATCTGAAGGGTAGTCAGAAAGTCCGACCAGTACCCGTTAGAGGAGTAAAAATGACTTTGCTTGAATCTCGTCCAGGTCCAGCAGATGTGACATACGGTTTATCCGATGCCGATCAGCATTACTACGAAGCTGAGGATGCAGTCACCCGTCACCTTCCTAAAGAGCACCGTTCAGTTGTGCGTTGGGTTGAAGTCGATGGACGTCGTTTAGTTCTAGTGGGGGACCGTCTGTTGTCCATTGTGCCGAATCCGACCTATGACCCAGTTGGTGTCCCTGGCTCGTTAGAAGTTTATTTCCGTGCGCAGAATCACGAGGGTAAAGAGATTCGCGACATCATTGAGATGGCGCCGATTCCACCTGCGGCCCGCGATCGCGTGGCTCGTGTTGCCAAGCTTGATGAGCAAGGTGTGGATCTTGCATGGGTGCTTCCGAGTTTGGGTCTTGGCCTTGAGGAAATGTTGGCTAAGGATGTCGATGCGTTGTATGCCGTGTTCCATAGCTACAACCAGTGGCTCGATGAGGACTGGGGTTACAACCGGGATGGGCGGATTCTCACCGGACCGTTGATGTCGCTGATTGACCCCGTGAAGGCTGAAGAAGAACTGAAGTTAGTGATTAAAAAGGGTGCGCGTTTCGTGACATTCCGTCCAGCACCAGTGCAGGCCCCTGATCGTTATCGATCACTTGCCGATCCGATCTATGACCGTTTCTGGCACACTGCAGCCGATGCTGGCGTCACGATCGCTTTCCACGGAGCGGACTCTGGTTACGGTATTTATCTTGAGCGCTGGGGCGAAAGCTTGAAGTACACAGGAATGAAGATGTCCACTTTGAGTGAAGTGATGGGCGTACATATTGAGCGTCCAGTCTTCGACCTCGTGGCCTCATTGATTTGTCATGGTCTTTTTGACAGAGTTCCCAACCTTCAGATCGCCACTGTTGAACTAGGCGCAGGGTGGGTTCCTGAATTGGTGAAGCGGCTCAAGCGCTCATACGGCAAAACACCTCAGCTTTATAGCCGAGATCCATTAGAGACTTTGCGCTCACATGTTTCAGTCGCACCGTTCTATGAGGACGACATCACGATCCTTCGAGATCTCATTGGTGCCGACCGAATACTTCTCGGAAGCGACTGGCCACACCCAGAGGGCCTTGGCGCTCCACGAGATTGGCTCGGTGACTTTGAGGGTCTTACGGTTGATGAGCGCCGTCTTGCGTTGCGTGACAACCTGCGAAGTCTCTGCGGTTTCTCGCTCTAATTCGCGAGCAAAGGTTTAGGGCTTGCGAAAGGTTGCCGCGCAGGTGCTAACAACGCGATCGTGATTGCCACGGTCAATCAGATTGATACGGACGCCGAATTTTCCGTTTGCACCCTTGAATGCTTCGCCTTGTGTTTCGAAAGGTCCATTCTTGCCACGGTTGCAAAACATCACGTACCAGTCTTCAACTTGAAGATTCTCTTGGGCTAAGTCTTGAGCGAGTTCGCTAGCGGCGGCTTCAAGCACGATGTGTTGCGGACCAATGTGCAGAGCAGCATCAGGCGAAGCTAACTCTGCGGTGAGTATTGGCAGTTGCCAAAGACCGAGGCTGATTCTCGTCGCACCAAATACGTGGTGCAAGGGCGGTAGATCTGGTGAATCAACGACAGCGATTGGGGGATTATCAATTTTTTCGTAACCTTCAGGAGCGTCGCCAA
>WLTJ01000062.1 GCA_009705435.1 Actinomycetota bacterium
GAATTGGTTCAGCGATTACTTGATCTCTGCCTCAGCAGGATTGTTGATGGTAGGAGCCAGCAGTCGTCGTTTACTCGAATAGTGCTATTGATTGATGATATTGATGTCTGGAGAAATCACTTTCTGGAAGACCGTCTCGGCTTGTCGTTGTGGGCGATGATGCAACGAGTCATCATTGAAGGTCCTGCACACGGCATTACTTGTGTTCTGACCATGGCGAGTGGGCAGTCTTTGCCAGCGATTTTGAGTTCGCGAATTCGTCAAAAGTGGCAACTTGATGGCCACCCTGGTGGGGTCATCGGCGAATACGAGGGTCGTTTGCTTCATGGTCAGTTGTTTTTCCACACTGAAGTTGAGGCCTCTGACCAAACGTCGCGATCGCAGAAATCAAGCGTCGTGAGACATCTTGGTTCTCGCATTGCAACTGCCGAACTTCGCCAGCGCGGGGCATGGGGAGTTTTTGCCAAGGACTTTGAAGAGGTGTGTCTGCGACCATTGGCTGATCTGGCGATGTGCGTGGTGGGTCATGTGGGAAGTGGGCGTACGACGGTTCTGGAATCAATCATGCGTGCATGGCAGGCGCAACACGCAGATGGTCGGGTATTGAGTGTGAGTGATTTTTCTGAGATGACAGTGGAACAGGTGTTTGAGATGTCTGTGACTGTGCTGCTTGTTGTTGATGATGTTGAATCGTTGAGTTCTCTGAGCGATGAATGGATGCAACAATTTTTTATGCAGCAGCAGCCAAACAAAAATATGTCTCTGCTGATTGCAGTTCCCCCCGTATTTTTACGATCTCGGGGAGAGCATTGGGTGCAGCAAGTACGGCGTTCTCGAACGGGCTTTCTGCTGGGTGAATGTGCCGAACACGATGCGGATTTATTTGGGGTCTACTCCACGAGTCCCAGCGTCTATCAACAAGGGATCGGGCAACAAGGGATCGGGCGCGGTCTGTTGGTGCAAGACGGAATCAGTCAAGGAATTGTGCAAGCAGCCTCTTCAGCGATGCCGCCATTGTCTATCGTTTGAAGATGCGCATCATTCTTCCCTCTGGCACACCAGCAGAAATCCACCGCGTTGAGGGATCCTCGCGTGGTCTTGTGGTGTTCCCTGATATTTTTGGGTTGCGTCCTTTATTCGATGATGTGGTTCGTCAACTGGCTCAAGACTGGGGGATGACGACAATTGCCGTGGAACCTTTCCCTGGTCATGTTTTTGGAACGGACGCCAATGAACGCTTCGCGCAGGTCTCAAGTCTGAGAGATGTTGACAAGATGCGCGACCTGATGGAAGCCGCAGATGCCACGCAGTGTTCCTCTGTTGCAATGATTGGGTTTTGTATGGGTGGGATGTATTGCCATAAGGCAGTACAGACCCATCGCTTTAGCAAAATCGTCAGTTTCTACGGGATGATTCGCTTACCTGAAGCTTGGCGCAGCGCATGCCAAAGCGAGCCTTTGGAGTGTCTCGTTGCAGGGGATGCGTCATCCGTCTTGGCCATTATTGGTGACAAAGATACGTGGACACCGCCTGAAGATGTACAGGCTTTGGTTGCATCTGGGGTGCGTGTTCAGCGATACGCCGATGGTGAACACGGATTCGCTCACGATGTTGCACGTCCCGCGCACCGAGTTGCTGATGCGGCAGATGCTTTCTTATCAGCGGGCAAGTGGCTCCGCAGTTAAAACTCAGCGAGCGCGAAGTTCGAGGCGATCGCGTAACAAAATTTTGTAGCGACGCTCATGTTGTTCAATCCAGCCAAGACGAATGAAACTGCTGATGGCTTTGTTGACTCTCTCGCGAGAAGCCCCGACCATGCCTGCAAGTTCTTCTTGTGTGACTGGCAAAACAAATTCATCGGCACCGGCAGCTAATTCAAGTAGACGCTTTGCAGTGCGTCCCGTGACGTCAAGAAATACTGAGTCTGCAAGAGCTCCGTCCATCACGCGCAGGCGCTCAGCCAACATTCGCACGACGCCGCGCAAAACTTTAGGATTGTTATCAAGAAGTTCGCCCACTGGGTCATAAGGAATCTCGAGAACCTCGCTGGGTTCAATCGCCCGAGCCATGGCCGAGCGAGGACCGCCGTCGAGTAATCCCATCTCGCCGAATAAGTCACCAGATTCCATCAGGGCGATCATGCTCTCGCGCTTGTCGAGTTCACTGGCAATGGCGATCGCCACGCGACCGCTGATGACGATGTACATCGACTCTGCTTCTTCGCCTGCCTCAAAGAGATGATCGCCACGCGAAAGGATGCGCTTTCGTCCAGCGGCAGCGATCATCGCCACCTGCTCGGCAGGTGCATCGCCAAAAAAGTCTGTGCGGAGGAGGACGTCTTCGTATGTCATCAGATGGATACGGTACTACCCTCAAGGCTGATGTCTGATATTCAGCGTTCACCCACAGTTAATTCTCGGCTTGGTTCGGTCTGGACCGTCGTTGTCGCAGGTGGTTCAGGGCGTCGATTTGGATCGATGAAGCAGTTTGAATCTCTGGGTGACAAGCGTGTCTTGGATCATTGCGTGGATATGGCTTTGGTCTGTAGCGCAGGTGTGGTGCTGGTCGTTCCGAGTTCAGATCTTCAAGATGAGGTGGACAAGCATGCAGTCGGTGGTGCGAGATCTGAACATCGCGTCGCAGTCTGTGCAGGTGGGCCGACGCGGACCGCGAGTGTGCGCCGTGGACTTGCACTCGTACCAGGTGACGCAGGGATTATTTTGGTTCATGATGCGGCGCGACCCTTCGCCAGTGAAAACCTCTTTCGATCGGTGATTAAAACCATTGAGGCGGGTGCTGATGGGTCGATACCTGGCTTGCCAGTCGTGGATACGGTCAAGGTGATTGAAGTAACCCATTCACCTTTTGTCGGATTAGCAGTTCCGCATGTTGTCACTACACCCGATCGGGCGACCCTTGTGGCCGTGCAGACGCCGCAGGCTTTTAGTGCTGACATTCTGCGCAGGGCATATCTCAATGAGATTGATGGCACCGATGATTCCTCGCTGGTGGAGGCCATTGGCGGTACCGTCATAGTCGTGCCCGGCGAAGCGAACAATCGAAAGATCACCCATCGCCAAGATTTGTTGTGGGCCCGTGAGTTTCTTGTGACAGGTCAGGCCTAGACCATGAGTATTTCTGCTGTCCGTGTGGGTCAGGGTTTTGATATTCATCGTTTTAGCGATGATCCGTCGCGGGCGTTGATTTTGGGCGGTGTGCATTTTGTGGGGGAGCGTGGTCTTGAAGGCCATAGCGATGCTGATGTAATTGCCCACGCCTGTGCCGATGCTTTATTGGGTGCTGCTGGTCTCGGAGATATTGGCCAACACTTCGCCGACACTGATCCTGCGTGGAAAGGCGTCGATTCGCTCAGAATCCTTGATCAAGTCAGTGTCATGGTGCGCTCTCAAGGATGGCTAATTGGAAATATTGATTGCAGCGTGGTGTGCGAGCAACCAAAGTTGGCCCCGCGACGCGATGAGATGCAGGACAAGTTGTCAAAAACTGCTGGCACTACTGTGTCAGTCAAGGGGCGACGCGCCGAAGGTCTTGGCGCACTCGGCCGACAAGAAGGAATTGCTTGTTGGGCAGTCGCGGTACTTTTTCAAGTCGATCACAGGAGTGAAGTCTGATGGCCATTCGTAAAAGTCCAGCACCTCGTAAAAGCGCGAGCCCGCGTCCGGCAGCAAGTGGCAAAGGTAAAACGGCGGCAAAACCTGTGACACGGGCGCGACCCTCGTCAAAGGCTGTCACGGCTGGCAAAGGCAAAGTCGTGACACCTCGTGCGGTCCCAGTAAAAGGGCGCAACCCCGGTCCATCCAGTCGCGGACCCCGAGTGGCTGATCCCCGTGGGGCGGCGCGCACAGGTGCGGTGCCGGCGGGTCCAATAAAGCCTGGCCGTGGATCGGGTCGCGGTACTGGTCGTGCGACTGGTGATAAGGATGACGATCTCGGCGGTACCCAAGTTGAAGGTCGCCAGGCTGTGCGCGAATTATTGATTGCGGGTCGTCGCCGTTGTTTTGAAGTGTGGATCGCTGGCGACATGGACGCCAACGAAGTCATTGATGACATCAAGCAGTTAGCGCGCGCTAATCGTGTTCCAGTCGTTGAAGTCAGTCGTAAAAAACTGGAATACACCGCCCGCAGCGAAGCGCCCCAAGGCGTTTTAGCCCATGCTGAAGCACTTCCATCGGTGCCCATCGAAGCGATGTTGCGTCGTCGTCCTGGGAAGTCTCCATTCTTGGTGGCTGTTGATGGCGTGACGGATCCAGGAAACTTAGGAGCTTTGTTGCGTTGCTGCGACGGGGCTGGCGTTGACGGAGTGATCTTGCCGCGCCATCGCAGTGTGCACATCACGCCGACGGTGGCTAAGGCCGCAGTCGGAGCAATTGAATATGTACCTCTGTCAGTCGTGGGAGGGTTGCCAACAGCCCTCACTCGTATGCGGGAACTGGGTATTTGGGTCGTAGGTCTTGACGACGCTGCTGATAAGTCGCTGTTTGATCTCGGGGATTTGGCCACAGAGGGGATCTGCTTGGTGGTCGGTGCCGAAGGCGCTGGTCTCTCGCGCTTAGTGCGCGAGCGCTGTGACCTGATCGTCAGCATCCCGATGAAGGGTCGGCTGAGTTCTCTGAATGTTTCGGTGGCAGCCTCACTGGCGACCTATGAAGTCGCCCGTCATCGTCGCTAACCTGTCAAGGTCTCACAAGTGAGGCACGCCGGGTTAGCTCAGTGGTAGAGCAACCGCCTTGTAAGCGGTTGGTCGTGGGTTCAATCCCCACACCCGGCTCCAGACATCGTTACATCAGGAGTTCGCGAACGCGGGCGACAAGAATCTCGAATGCGGCATCGTTGTGTCCACCCTCGGGAAAGATGACATCAGCGAAGCGTTTGCTGGGTTCGATGAATTGCTCGTGACTCGGTCGGACCGTCAATAGATACTGATTGATCACACTGTCGTACGTGCGGCCACGATCTAAGACATCGCGACGTAAGCGACGCGTCAGGCGAATATCGGCGGGGGTGTCGACATAAATCTTGAGATCAAAGAGATCTCGTAAGCGGGGTTCGATGAGCGCCAAAATCCCTTCAAAGACAACAATTCGTGAAGGTGTGATCTTTTCAACTTCAGTCGACCGGTTGTGATCGGCATAATCGTAAATAGGAATACTGACCGACTCTCCGGCAATTAAAAGTTGCAATTGGTCGGTCATCAGGTCCCAATCAAAAGCATCGGGATGGTCGTAATTGGCGGCAGCCCTGACATCAAAAGGTTGATCGGTGCGCTCGATGTAATAAGCGTCTTGGCGTATGAGGGCCAGTTTTTCCGAACCGATGACTTCAACAAGTCTTTCTGCCACCGTCGTTTTGCCCGAGCAGGTTCCGCCCGCAACGCCTATGACAAAAGGTTTTGAGACGTTTTCCCTGCTCATACGGTCCTCAGAATAGTCGCCGTGGACTCTTATAGCACTCTCTTGGGCCTCAGCCTGTTTTTGATGGTGCTTGTATTGGGGCACCTCCAACGGGCAGGCTTAGACAATGTCGTTAACAGAACGTGAACAAGCCATCCTCGATTTTGAGCGTTCTTGGTGGACCCAAGACGGGGTCAAGGACCTCATGTTGCGGGAACGGTTTCTTTGTTCAGCAGACGATTATTACAACGAATTGAACAGACTGCTAGATACTGACGAAGCATTGGCGTACGATCCTCTTGTTGTTCGTCGTCTGCAGAGGGCGCGCGAGCGTCGTCGTCGTATGCGTCTAGATGGCGCTGCGGAATCTGGAGGATTACAAGCATGAACATTCAAGACGGATCATCTCAAGAACGAGGCTCCTCAAATGCGGGTAATGGCGTCAGCGTTTCCACCACCGTCAGTGTCGTCGTGGCGGCAATCGCTGTGCTCCTTGGGTTTTTGATACTGCGTGATATCAACAGTGATACATCGGACTCAGCGGGTAATCCAGCAGCAACGACACTGGCACCGGGAGATTCATCTGCACCAACATTGCCAGTTGCGACAACACTGCCGACACGTACTGGTTTTAAAATCTTGGTGGCTAACGCTTCGGGAATTACAGGTTCGGCTGGACAAATGTCAACCGCTCTGCAGTCAGAAAATTTCATTGTCACCCAACCGATTAACGCCGACGCAACTATTGGTAAGCAAAGCGTGACGATTGTTTATTATGTCGCTGGCTATGAAGGTGGTGCCACTGCGGTTGCCGACATTTTGGGTGGCGTACAGATTCAACCAGTGGCGACACCTGCACCGGTTGAAGGTGGATCGTTGGGAGAAGCGCAAGTTTTGGTTTTGCTTGGAACTGATCTCGCTGGCAAGTTGTTGCCAGGAGCGTTGCCAGGTTCAACAACCGAGACAACAACAACGACAACTATTGCTGGCTGATTAGTTCACCACATAGTTTCGTAGTAGTTCCAAAGTTGCATGCTCAATGCACCACAACGGTTCGTTCATGGCTTTTTCACGACCGTAGATGTCGCTGATTGCGAGCAATGGATTCGGGCGTATTAACGCATCGTCAGTGACCAGTTCAAAATCTATTGAGCCCACGACGGCGGCAACGGGTTTGTTGAAGTGATGAGCGGTATCAATGACTCCGCCGACTACCTTGCCGTCATAACTGGTGTGATCAATTTGGCCCTCACCGGTAATCACGAGATCTGCCTGTGCCACTCGATCATGCAGATTTGCTTCATCGGCGACCATCTCAAATCCGGGAATTAATTTTCCGCCGAGAGCGACCAAACCTCCCGCCAGTCCACCTGCGGCTCCAGCTCCTTCGATCTTTGAGACATCGACACCGTAATTTTCGCGGTACATCTGGATTAATCGCTCAAGCCTTCCTGTGAGCAAACGCACTTGGCTCGCTGTGGCTCCTTTTTGCGGACCGAAAACAACTGCTGCGTCAACAAATTGAGTTGTCACATCACAGGCGATTAAAAAGTCAACTGCTTTCAATCGTGCCGGTGAGCGAATGGCGCGAATCGCTCCCAGCCCACCGTCGGTTGTGGCCGAACCGCCAAGACACACGATGATGCGACCAGCACCGAGGTCAAGTGCTTTGTCGATCAGTTCTCCCGTTCCAGTTGTGGACGCCGCTATCGCGTCATTATGTTGAGCATCGCCAACGATGGAGAGTCCGGATGCCCGCGCCATTTCGATGACAGCAGTGTCTCCCTGAAATCTCCACTGAGCTTTGACAGGTTTGCCAAGTGGTCCCGTGACAACGGATTCACGGTTGGGGCCACCGAGGACATCCAAGGTTCCCTCACCACCATCAGCCAGGGCCACTTCATCGCATTCGATTCCAAGTTCCCAGCAGGCGTGACCGATGGAGCGCGCCACATCTTTGGCACTTGCGGTTCCTTTAAATTTGTCCACAGCAGCCAGCACTCGCACAGAAGCAGTCTGTCGCCTCTGTGACAGGGTTGCGGAATTATCAGTTGGGATATTCCTGACTTAATCGGTAGGGTTTGAGATATGTCCGTCACTGTGCGTATTCCAACTACTCTTCGACCACTTTCGGGTGGTGCCTCGACTGTGTCCGTTGAGGGCGCAACCCTTGGCGAGGTGTTGGCCAATCTTGAGGCTGTTCACCCCGGATTCAAAGAGCGTTTGTTTGACGACAACGGTGGCTTGCGTCGCTTTGTGAATCTTTTTGTGGCAGATGATGACGTGCGTTACTTGCAGGGTCTGGAGACTCCGGTGCCCGCAGGTGAAACCGTGAGCATTATTCCTGCTGTCGCTGGCGGCTGAAACGGCGTTTAGGCCGGGAGAAGTTCCAAGAACTCGCGGCGAAGTTTTGGTCCGATAGAAACTTCTGCTGGACGATTTGCGCGGTCTTGCCAGATCGCCAGAACTCGATTCATGACCTCGGTATCTTTCATCATCGCGTCGGGTGCAGTGAGAAGATTGAAGTTGCGGATGAAGGCACGAAAAACAACTGGGTCGTAACGCAATGCTGGCAACAGTCCTTCGCGCAAGAC
>WLTJ01000063.1 GCA_009705435.1 Actinomycetota bacterium
GTAATTTTGCGCTGCCCTGTTGCACCCTCTTGTTGCCATTCTTCAAGTTTGGGAATGACGACCGTCAACACCTGCATGATGATGCTCGATGTGATGTACGGCATGATGCCCAAGGCGAAAATCGCGAACGAGGAAAATGCTCCACCAGAGAACAAGTTCAAGAAACCGAGAGCACCCTGCTCACGTGCCGACTCGCGCAACTGTCGTACTGCAAGATCATCAATACCAGGAACGCGGATATGCGCTCCAAGACGATACAAAAGCACCATCATCAAGGTGAACAAAATCTTGTTCCGAAGGTCAGGCACCTTGAAGATGTTCTTCAGGTTTGACAGCACGTGGGTTCCTCGGGTTCTAACTCGGTGTGATAATCGGTCAGCCCGATATCAGCGGTTGGTGAACTGGTTGCCCTTGGCCGCAGGACGAACCTTGTACGGCAATGGGATGATGGTGACTGAGCCGCCAGCAGCTTCGATGGCCGCCTGCGCTGCCTTGGAAACGCCATGAGCATGAACTTCAACTGCGCGAGTAACTTGTCCGCGAGCAAGAACCTTGACAAATGCGCCCTTATGCAGCACGCCACGAGCAAAAAGAATCTCGGGGTTCACAACGGGCTCATCAATTTCGGTGAGTGAATCAAGGTTGACAGCCTGATATTCCACGCGGAATGGGTTATTGAACCCCTTCAACTTTGGAACACGCTGCTTGAGGGGCATCTGTCCACCTTCGAAACCGCGAGCAACTTTGCCACGGCCACGAGATTGCTGACCCTTGGTACCACGACCGGCAGTCTTGCCGCCCTTGCCACCGATACCGCGACCTACGCGCTTTTTTGGATGGGTTGAACCTGGTGCTGGTGCTAGTTCGTCGACGCGCATTGGTCAGCTCTCCTTCGAATCTGTCGAAGATGTGACTTCGATAAGGTGCGGAACTCGGGCAATCATGCCGCGAATTTCTGGGCGATCAGGCAACACATTGCTCTTGCCGATACGACCAAGACCAAGAGCGCGCAATGTTCCACGGCTCTTCGGCTTGGCATGGGTACTGGATTTGATCTGCTTCACCGTAATGGTGGGACCAGTATGAACGACTGTCTGATACGTAGCCATAATCAGTGACTTTCTCCTGCAGCGACTGCGCGCTTGGTCTCGTTGTATGCCTTGAGCAAGCCCTTGGGCACGAAACTGTCGGCGGGAAGTCCACGGCGAGCCGCAACTTCATCGGGGCGCTGCAAAGCTTGCAGACCATTAATCGTGGCGCGAGCCACGTTGATGGCATTGGACGAACCGAGTGATTTAGCCAACACATCATGAATGCCAGCTTCTTCAAGAATGATTCGTGCTGCACCGCCAGCGATAACACCAGTACCAGGAGCTGCAGGCTTGAGCATCACGCGACCAGCACCCAACACGCCAATGACTGGGTGAATGATGGTGCTGCCTGCAAGAGCCACGGAGAACATATTGCGCTTTGCGTCTTCGGTACCTTTTTGAATAGCCAAGGGAACTTCTTTGGCTTTTCCATAACCGAGACCAACACGACCGTTGCCATCGCCAACGACAACAAGTGCGGTGAACGAGAAGCGACGACCACCCTTAACAACCTTGGCTACGCGGTTGATGTGAATCACGCGTGATTCGCGGCCACCCTCAGGTGTGTTGCCCATGCCTGGGGGCGGACGATCGCCAGGTCGCGGAGCATTGTTGCCACCCGGACGAGCGTTGGGATTATTGGGGTTATTGGGATTGTTCGTCATCAGAACTCCAGACCTGCTGCACGAGCGGCTTCAGCAACCGCAGCGACGCGACCGTGATAGAGGTATCCACCACGATCGAAAACAACTTTCTTAATACCAATTGCTTGAGCGCGTTCAGCGACTGTCGTACCTAACGCCTTAGCGACTTCAACGGTGCGTCCACCAGATGCGCGCAAGCCTGCCTCTGTTGACGAAACTGACGTGATCGTCACACCAAGATCGTCGTTGATGACCTGCAACATGAGGTGATTGTTTGAACGGTACAAAGACAAGCGCGGACGCTCGGCGGTGCCGTGAATTTTCTTGCGAACTCGGTTGTGACGAACGAGACGACTCTCGCGGCGCGCTCTACTAATTTTGCTCATGACATCTCCCTAGCGGAATCTTTTCTCGGCATTACTTCTTGCCGGCTTTACCGGCTTTACGCAGAATCTTCTCGCCCTGATAGCGCACACCCTTGCCCTTATAAGGCTCTGGCTTACGAATGGAACGAATGTTGGCAGCTACTTGACCGACTGCTTCTTTGTCGATGCCTTTGATGATCACGCGAGTTTGCACTGGCACTTCAAAAGACACTCCTTGCGGAGCTTCTACATCAACTGGGTGAGAGAAACCGAGGTTGAGACGAATGAGCGTGGGGCTCTTCAACTCTGCTCGGTAACCAACGCCGACGATCTCAAGTTCTTTAGCGAAACCAGTAGTCACGCCGACAACCATGTTGTTCAACAGAGCGCGGCTCAGACCGTGCAAACTGCGTGACTCACGCTCGTCATTGGGACGCTCGACAACGAGGTTGCCTTCGTCTTGACGAACGGTGATACCACCAACAAGATCACGACTCAAAGAACCCTTCGGGCCTTTGACAGTCACTGAGTTTGCGTTGATGCTGACATCAACTCCGGTTGGAACCGGGATAAGTGCTTTACCGATACGTGACATATTGTCTCCAGATCACCACACGTAACAGAGAACTTCGCCGCCCACTTTGCGCTTGCGCGCTTCGCGGTCGGTCATCAGTCCCTGACTGGTGGATAGGACAGCAACACCTAGACCACCAAGTACGCGAGGTACGGTGCCGGACTTGCGATACACGCGAAGTCCTGGTGTTGAAATGCGCTTGATACCTGCAATAGTGCGACGGCGTTCAGCGGAATACTTCATCGCAATATTCAGAATCTCGCCTGGGCCTTTGGTATTCGCTGTCACAGCAAAACCAGAGATGTAACCCTCTTGCTCAAGAATCTTGGCCAAAGCAACTTTTTGTTTGGAGGACGGCATCTTGACAGCATCGTGCATTGCCGTATTGGCGTTGCGGATGCGGGTCAGCATGTCGGCAATGGGATCAGTCAACATAAGTGCCTCACCAACTCGACTTTGTTAGGCCGGGGATTTCACCAGCATGGGCCATCTCACGAAGGCACACACGGCAAAGACCGAACTTTCGGTAAACGGAACGTGCGCGACCACACTTCAGGCAACGTGTATAGCCACGAACCTTGAACTTGGGCTGCGCAGCAGCTTTGTTAATTAACGATTTCTTCGCCATGAGTCAGTACCTCTCGCTCACTTCTTCTTCTTAGAGAACTGTGGACCACGAACATTGCTCTTCTTCTTGGTCGCAACAGTTGCTTCAGCGCCGCGCTTGAACGGAAATCCGAATGCGTCGAGCAAAGCCCGACCTTGATCATTCGTCATTGCGGTCGTCACGATGGTGATGTCCATACCACGAGGGGCATCGATCTTGTCGTACTCAATTTCTGGGAACACGGTCTGATCGCTGAGGCCGAACGTGTAGTTGCCACGACCGTCCCATGAATGCGAAGGCAGACCGCGGAAGTCACGAATACGAGGAATCGCAACCGAGATCAAACGATCCAGGAATTCCCACATACGGTCACCGCGCAGCGTAACCATGCAGCCGATGGCCTGATTCTCACGAAGTTTGAAGTTGGCGATTGAGTCACGGGACTTAGTCACCTTTGGCTTCTGGCCGGTGATACGAGTCATGTCAGCTACCGCGCCCTCAAGCAACGATGGTTGCTGAGTGGCACGACCAACACCCATGTTCACCACGATCTTTTCAAGGCGGGGAACCTGCATGACATTGCTCAATTCGAGCGAGGCCTGAAGGCCAGCACAAATCTCGCTTTGATATTTTGACTTGAGACGGGGCATTGTTGCAGTGCTCATCCGATTTCCTCACCTGTGGTTTTGGCGATGCGTACTTTTTTGCCGTCAGCAAGCACCTTGTAACCAACGCGTGTGGGCTTGCCCTTATGCACGAACATCACATTGGATGCATCGAGAGGCATGTCACGGTCGATAACTCCACCCTGCTGATTTTGTCCGCTGGGCTTCTGGTGCTTCTTTACAACATTGATTCCGTCGACTAAGACCTGGTTTGAACGAGGCATAACACGCGAAACGGTGCCTTCTTTGCCTTTGTCCTTTCCAGAGATCACTATGACGTTGTCACCTTTTTTGATTTTCATCTCACAGCACCTCCGGCGCTAACGAAACAATTCGCATGAACTTCTTGTCACGTAGTTCGCGACCGACTGGTCCGAAGATACGTGTTCCACGAGGTGTGAGATCATCTTTGATGATGACCGCAGCATTCTCGTCAAAACGGATGTAGCTGCCATCAGGACGGCGCTTTTCCTTCTTGACGCGAACGACGACGCATTTCACGACGTCACCTTTTTTGACACCTGCACCAGGAATCGCATCCTTAACAGCGGCTACGAAGATGTCTCCGATCGAGGCATATCGGCGACGTGTGCCACCGAGAACCTTGATACACAAAACTTCTTTGGCGCCACTGTTATCGGCAACTCGAAGACGACTTTCTTGCTGAATCATGATTTATCCTCCGTCGTTCCCAGGCTCACTTGGCCCGCTCGAGAATCTCAACGAGGCGCCAGCGCTTCAGTTTCGATAGTGGACGGGTTTCCATGACGCGCACGCGATCGCCAACATTGGCGTCGTTGGCCTCATCGTGGGCGTAGAGCTTCTTCGTTCGTGTGACGAACTTGTTGTACTTCGGGTGACGAACTCGCTCGATGACTTCGATCACTAAGGTGCGATCCATCTTTGAAGACGACACGATACCCTCGCGGACTTTGCGCGGTGCACGTTCTGTTGTGGGTGTTGTTTCAGACATCTGATTCACTCTCCGGCCTCAGCGGCAGCGATTTCACGCTGACGGATAAGGGTGTTGATACGAGCGATACGGCGACGAACTCGGCGCAATTCGCTATGGGTGTCGAGCTGACCGGTGGCACTACGAAAGCGGAGGTTGAGTGCCTCTTGCTTCGAAGCCCGAAGCTGTTCGACCAATGATGTGAGGTCGAGTTCGCCTAGTTCAGCGCGGTCTTTGGCGGCTTGAGTTGCCATGATCAGATCGCCTCCTCGCGGGTAATAATGCGAGCCTTAATCGGCAATTTCTGAATGGCCTTGTTAAGGGCCTCCATTGCCTGCTCGCGACTTGGGAATGAGAGTTCAAACAAAACACGGCCAGGCTTCACGACAGCTACCCAAAACTCTGGGTTGCCCTTACCTGAACCCATACGAGTTTCGGCTGGCTTCTTGGTGACGGGCTTGTCAGGGAAAACATTGATCCACACTTTGCCGCCACGCTTGATATGACGAGTCATAGCAATACGCGCAGCTTCAATCTGGCGAGCGGTCAACCAGCACGGCTCAAGGGCTTGGATTCCGTACTGACCAAAAGCCAGTTCACTTCCACCCTTGGCCATACCTCCGGTACGACCACGATGGTGCTTACGATGGGCAACTTTGCGAGGCATCAACATGGTGAATCAGTCCTGTGCACGGAAGTGCGGGGTCTCGTGCCCATCGTGGGTGCGGCGGGCGATTTCTTCTTCCTCGTCGAGTAATTTCTCGAGTTCTGGATCGGCTTCTTTCACGAGTGGCACTTGGGCTGCTTCAAGAGCTTCTTCGGCCTTACGGCGACCACTTGACGACACAACCTTGCGTGCACCAGGTACACCAGGAGTTTCGCCGAGAGCACTTGTTGCCTCGCGAACAATCTTTTCATCAATCACTGGCTTGTACGGCAAGATGTCGCCGCGATAAATCCATACCTTGACGCCGACGCGACCACTCGCAGTGCGAGCCTCGCGGAAACCGTAGTCAATGTCGGCACGCAGTGTGTGCAACGGCACGCGACCTTCGCGGTACCACTCGGTGCGGCTCATTTCAGCGCCACCCAAACGACCCGAACACTGAACACGAATGCCAAGTGCTCCAGCCTTTTGTGCGTTCTGCACGGCGCGCTTCATGGCACGACGGAATGCAATTCGTCCGACCAACTGATCAGCTACACCTTGAGCAATCAAAGCCGCATCAAGTTCAGGAGACTTAATCTCCACGATATTGAGCTGCACTTTAATGTTGCCGGTGAGGGCAGTTAAACCAAGACGAAGTTCATCTGCCTTGGCGCCCTTACGACCGATCACAATTCCGGGACGTGCAGTATGAATGTCGACCTTGAGGGTCTCTCCACGCTTGCGCTCAACTTCGATGCGCGAAATCGCTGCGTCTGGAAGTGACTCCATGACATAAGCACGTATCTTCCAGTCTTCGGTGAGATATTCCTTGTAATTGCGCTCACTAAACCAGCGGCTCTTCCAGTCGGTTGTAATTCCCAGACGGAAGCCGTACGGATTGACTTTTTGGCCCATCAGTTGGTCTCCTCGGCCTCGGGTGCTGCAGTTTCAATTGACGTAGTCTCCACAGCAGTTGCCTCGATCGTGGTTTCTTCAATATTCGATTCCTCAGTCGCCACTTCTTCAACTGAAGTGTCAACTGCGTCATCCGAACGCTTGGTACGGCTTGCTTGAACGCGAGCCCGACGATCAGCAACGCCACCACCGCGAGTTGCCCGACGACCGCTCACGGCACGCTCACGGCGAGCCTGAACGACCTGCAACAGTTCGCTGTCAATCACACCAAGAACAATCGTGATGTGGCATGTGCGCTTGTTGATCCGAGTAGCACGACCTTTTGCACGTGGCTTGAAGCGACGCAAGGTCGGACCTTCATCGGCGTAGCAGGCCTTGATGTACAAAGTGTCAGCGTCAAGACCATCGTTGTTCACTGCGTTAGCAACAGCTGATGCCAAAACTTTTCGAATAACGCGGGCTGCTTCACGCTCTGTGAATTGCAAAACCTGATCGGCAATGACGACATCGCGTCCACGAACAAGGTTGAGCACAACGCGTGCCTTGGATGCCGACATGCGCGAACCGCGCACACTGGCTCGAGTTCCGGTGCGCTCACCGGCAATAAAGGAGCGCTCGTTTAGCTTGGGACCAGTCATTACTTGCGACCCTTCACGTTCTTCTCTTGACCTGCGTGATATTTGAAGGTACGAGTCGGTGAGAACTCACCAAGCTTGTGACCAACCATTGATTCGGTGACATAAACCGGTACGTGCTTACGACCGTCATGCACGGCGATGGTGTGACCCACCATGTCGGGAATGATCGTCGAACGACGACTCCAAGTCTTGATGACTTTTTTTTCATTGGCAGCGTTCAACGCGTCCACCTTTTTTACGAGGTGGTCATCAACGAACGGACCCTTTTTTAAGCTACGTGACATCTAATGCACCAATCCTTTACCGGCGGCCCTTGCCGGAACGACGACGACGAACAATCAACTTCTGTGATGCCTTCTTGCCGTCACGAGTACGGCTTTCTGGCTTGCCCCATGGCGACACGGGAGGACGACCACCCGAGGTTTTACCTTCGCCACCACCAAGAGGGTGGTCAACCGGGTTCATGGCGACACCGCGGGTTTGTGGGCGAACGCCCTTCCAACGGTTACGACCAGCTTTACCGATCTTGATGAGTTCGTGTTCGGCATTGCCGACTTCTCCGACAGTGGCCCGGCAGTCAATCAGCACGCGACGCATTTCTGTTGAAGGTAAACGAAGTGTGGCGTAGTCACCATCTTTGGCTACTAATTGCACACCAACACCAGCCGAACGCGCCATCTTGCCACCTTGACCGGGGCGCAACTCAACGTTGTGAACGACAGTACCAACAGGCATGTAGCGCAATGGCAAAGCGTTGCCTGGCTTGATGTCTGCCTTAGCACCATTGGAAACATGATCGCCAACATTCATGCCCTTAGGAGCAAGAATGTACGCCTTCTCACCGTCTGCGTAATGCAGCAA
>WLTJ01000064.1 GCA_009705435.1 Actinomycetota bacterium
GAATCGGTATTCCCGCTTGCGTGGCGCAAGGTGAGAACAGCGCCAAGAGCGTCGCCGAGTTCCTCGCCCATCTGAGAGACTAAACACCGTGCATCGTCCTTTTTTGGCTTTTCTCATTCTGCCGAGTGCGGTGTCGGCATGTGTTTTCTTGACAGGCTGCACGAGTACGAGTAGTCCTCCATTGACCACCCTTGTAAAAAATCCGGCAGCAGTTCCAACAAGCATCCCTGCGCCCCCAACCACTCTGTACGCCGGACCACCCACCCTGGCACCCAATGAATCACTGCCTACCCCTGAGGCCCTGCCGGCCGAGGGAGTGGTTGAGCCAGAGGCCATCATCGGCGAATTGATCATCCCATCTTTGATGTTGCGCCAAACCATTTACCGCGGTGTCTCAATGCCCACACTCGACAAAGGTGTCGGCTATTGGCCGGGCACCGCGCTACCTGGACACGTGGGCAACGTGGTTATTGCTGGTCATCGTGTCAGTAGCCTCAAGCCGTTTCGTTACCTTGACCTTCTCAAACCAGGCGACGAGATCAGAGTCACGACGTCCGAGGGAACATTCATCTACACCATCAGGCAAACAACGATCGTTGAGTCTTCCGATACCTGGATCATTGACCAAGACACTGCTGTTACGTTGA
Source organism: Actinomycetota bacterium (assembly GCA_009705435.1). GTDB lineage: Bacteria > Actinomycetota > Acidimicrobiia > Acidimicrobiales > Ilumatobacteraceae > Casp-actino8. The sequence goes on from WLTJ01000064.1 coordinate 648, forward strand.
CCTTATTCACATGTCATCCAGTGGGCTCAACAAAGCAACGACTCGTCGTCTTTGCCGATTATGCCCGTCAGGAATTGTTGTGAGACGACGCCTTGTTGGCACTTTCATCTCTGGTGTACTCGTCGCTGCTTCTATGCCCCCGTGGGGTTGGTGGCCCCTGGCTTTTATTGGCATTGCATTTTTTACATCCCAAGAAATTCTTGCTGACACCGCTCACCAGCGGTTCACTACTGGATTCATCTTTGGCATCGGTTGGTTTCTTCCCGCCTTATCGTGGATGTGGTTTTTAACGTCCCCTGGATACATCGTTGCCGTTGCGCTCTATGCCTCTCTTCATGGTCTCGCCTCACTTGTTGTTGCGCGCGATCGCAACAACAAGTCGTTCTTGTTCTTGTCCCCAGTCACACATATTCTGATTGAAATCTTTCGGATGTGTTTTCCCTTCGGTGGGGTGCCACTTGCGACCTTGGGAATTTCGCAAGTGAGTGGACCGCTGCACCGCACCGCAAGCGTAGGCGGAGTCATTTTATTGTCCTGGCTGACATGGCAGATCGGTGCGTTACTGGCGCGCCGTCCGCGTGATCTACACATTCACTCTGCTCATCGCACAACACTCAAGACAATCTGCCTGATGGTGTTAGTGGTGAGTTATTTTGCACCTCACGGTTCCAATACCGGGAAATCGCTCCATGTAGTTGCCGTTCAAGGTGGAGGACCCCAGGGAACTCGGGCCATCAACTCCGATCCCCGAGAGGTCGTCGAGCGTCATCTCCAAGCATCTCGTTCAATCGACTCCGATGCCAATAACCCCATTGATCTTGTCGTTTGGCCAGAGAATGTCATTGATGTCTTGGACTTTGAAAGCAGCACTGAACTTCGAGAGGTCACCGCTCAGGCCTCACGTTTGAACTCCACTTTCTCCGTCGGAATCACCGAAGATGTGAATCAGCAACATTTCACCAATGCCCAAGTGATCGTGACCCCTGATGGTCAAGTTGTTGATCGATACGACAAGGTGCGGCGTGTTCCATTTGGCGAATACATGCCCATGAGGTCCTTCCTCGCCAGCCTCGGTGCACCCGTCGATCAAGTCCCGCGCGATGCACTCGCTGGCACTGGGCCCGCCTACCTTGATGTGCCGACCGCGTCGGGCAGTGAGCGGATTTCTGTCGTTATCTCGTGGGAAGTTTTCTTTGGTGGGCGGGCCCGTGAAGGAATCAAGGAGGGCGCGGGGTTAATCATTAACCCGACCAATGGCTCGAGTTACACCTGGACAGTTTTGCAATCTCAACAGATCGCCTCATCGCGTCTACGGGCAATTGAGACTGGACGTTGGGTAGTACAAGTTTCCCCTACTGGATTTAGTGCCTTCGTTGATCCATCAGGCAAGGTCCATCAACGAACATCTATTAGTGAGCAAGCCGTCATTGATGCCGATGTGGATATCCGCACCGGCCAAACCATCTATGTGGCACTGGGTGATAAGCCGTGGGTCGCCCTCGTGATCTTGGTTTTTCTCTTTGGATTCATCAGTCGGTCTAGATTTCGACCATCAAGGTGACTGGTCCGTCATTAACTAATGACACCATCATCTCGGTGCGAAAGCGCCCTGTTTGTACATGTGCCCCCAAAAGCGCAAGTTCTTGAACAAGTTGAGTCACGAGTGGCTCGGCCATCTCAGGTCTAGCCGCCGCAATCCAACTCGGTCGCCGACCACCACTGGCATCGCCATACAAAGTGAATTGACTGACCACCAAAATATTTTTAGTTGTGTCCGCAACTGAAAGATTCATCACTCCGTCAGCATCATTCATAATCCGCAGATTCCAAATCTTGTCGGCAAGTTTCATTGCGGTCGCGGGACTATCTGAATGGGTGACACCTACAAGCACCACTAGCCCCTGCGAAATCTGCCCAACCCGAGTTGTCACATTGTCAACGGTCGAATCAACCGACGCTTCCAATACTCTTTGGATCATTGCCCGCACACTCTGATCGTGCCACAAAAATAGGCATCCCTGACAATTCACTCGGGTTACTGCGATACTGACGGCGTGATTACGCTGACGTCACCTAATCATCAGATCATCGCCAAGGTATTCCCCGAGTTTGGGTCGCGACTCGGCTCTCTTGTCATCAACGAACAGCACATCTTGCTCACAGGAGGTAAGGATGACGACCCTCTCTCGTGGGGTTGCTACCCAATGGTTCCTTTTGCTGGTCGTCTACGCCACGGAAAACTTCAGTTCAACAATGCGACCCACCAACTCCGCCTCAACCATCAGCCTCATTCCATTCACGGTACGGTCTTTGACCGAACATGGGACATCCGCCAGAAAACATCTTCGTCAATAACGTTAGAAACTGATTTTGGAATTCATTGGCCCTTCCAAGGCAGCGTGCTCCATCACATAGAAGTGACAGATCATCGCATTCATTTTGAATTGACCGTCACAGCGCACGAAACCATGCCAATACAAGTGGGGTGGCATCCGTGGTTCATCAAACCTCAGAATTCATCTCTGCGATTTGAATCGATGCTGCAGCGCGACGATCAAGGCATCACCACTACTCAAGAAGTAAAGCAACCTCCGTCGCCTGTTGATGATTGCTTCATCAAGCCTCAAGGTGATCTGACGCTCACCACCAACGAACAACAGTTGACGTTGACAAGCGACTGCTCGCATTGGGTGATATTCGACAAACCCGAAAATGCGACCTGCCTTGAACCACAATCTGGTCCACCTAATGCGAGCAATGACTCGCCATTTGTTCTCATCGCTGGAGAGACTTTCCGCCGTTGGTTTGACATTGAGGTTGCACGCGGCCGATAGAAGTCTCGCCATGAGGTGAAGCATTTTTTATGGATGCCACCAATGATGCTGACTTAATTGCGGCGTATCTCGCTGGTGACCAGAATGCTTTCACGAAAATCTACAAGCGACACTCTCCGAGCCTCCGCAGAACTGCACGGCTCAAGCTCTACGATAAACACGCTTGTGATGACATCTTGCAAGATGTGTTTCTTATCGTCGCAAAAAAACTACATAGCCTTGATGACCCCGAACGACTTCCCCAATGGCTACAACAAATTCTTGTCCGTGAGGTGTACCGATATAACGCCAAGGGTCTGCGCTCAGTCGCCACTGATTTTCAATCAGATTCACCCAGCGATCAGGCAGATATTTGTGATCCATACTCCGAGGGTGCGTTGGTGGCATACGAAGAACTCAAGGAACTTCTCAAATCTGCCGCTGAAGGTCTAGGAGAACGCGACCGCAGGATATTGAGCCTGCTCGTCGACCACGGCGTAGAAGGAAATGACCTAGCAAGTGACCTAGAAGTTTCACCCAAAGATCTCCGCTCTCTGCTCCATCGGATGCGCTACCAACTCGAGAAGTGCTTCGACGCGTACTGCGTGGCTCAGGTGGGGCGTAGGTCCTGCCCCGAATTGGCTGAGATCCTGTTTCGCTGGTCGGGTCACTTGGATATCCCGATCCGTAAGCGGCTCGTGCACCACATAGAAGTCTGCCCAATCTGTGAAATGGTCAGAACTCAGCAGCGTATTGCTATTGCAGACCTGCGGGCCCGACCTGGCGCCCCTCCTCGGTGATAAGCCGACCCCCACTTCTGTCTCTACCAGGGTCTGGTCAACTTCTAAAAGCGCAGGTCACAGCCTCACAAGGAGTCACTAAGTGACCCGACGGTAGCATTGAAAGCCATGCCGAGTGCCCATGACCCCCAAGGGCCTATCAAGGTCGCCTACCTCACGTATCGAGGCAAACCCCATGTCGGTGGTCAAGGTGTTTACACACGCCATCTCACCAAGGCTCTCGTTGATCTCGGGCACTCAGTTGAGGTTTTCGGCGGTCAGCCCTACCCGGTCCTTGACCCGCGTGTGGCACTGACCAAGTTGCCAAGCTTGGACTTGGTCAACGACCATTACCCGTTCCGTTTTCCTGCAATTTGGGAACTCAAAACTCGTGAAGACTTTTATGAACTTGGTTTGTTCCTCACAGGCACATTCGCCGAACCAGCCGCATTTAGCGCTCGCGTGAAGCGCCATCTGAGCAAGCGCACAGGTGAATTTGATCTGGTCCACGACAACCAGTGCTTGGGATATGGCATTCTTGGTTTAGAGAAACTCATTCCCACGATCGTGACTCTGCATCACCCAATTACACGTGATCGCGCCCTCGAGATGGAGCATTCACCAAATTGGTATAAAAAGTTTGGTGTCTCACGTTTTTACTCCTTCGTCAAGATGCAGGGTCGCGTGGCAAGTCGTATGCCACGCATCGTGGTCGTCAGCGAAAACAGCATCAAAGATATTCACGCAGACATGGGCGTTTCCTATGACCGCATGCGCCTCGTGCCAGTTGGCGTGGACCCTGATCTCTTTAAGCCCCTACCCACGGTGCAACGCATTCCAGGCAGACTGATCACCACGGCCTCTGCCGATGTGGCCCTCAAAGGATTGTCATACCTTCTTGAGGCAGTAGCGAAATTGCGTACCGAACGTGATGTCACCTTGACCATCATTGGCAAACCCAAACCTGGCAAAAGCATGGATCTCATTGACAAACTTGGTCTTGCTCCACATATCCAATTCATCTCTGATGTCACCGATGAGCGCATCGTGGAACTCTATGCTCAAGCCGAACTTGCTGTCGTTCCCTCGCTCTATGAAGGATTCAGTCTTCCTGCGATTGAAGCTATGTGCACCGGCATCTGCCTGGTTGCAACTGATGGTGGAGCCCTCCCCGAAGTAACAGGTATTGACGGAGACACGGTTTTGGGTTGCAAGGCTGGCGATGCGGACGGATTGGCAGCGACTATTCGCCGTGGGCTTGATGACCCTGAACTTCGTGCTCGTGTCGGACTCAACGGGCGTCAGCGTGTTGTTGAACGTTGGACATGGCGTAAATGCGCTGAACAAACCGTTGAGCAATATCGCCAAGTTTTAGCGATGCCTGCCAACCAAGAGAAACTTCTCAGAAATGGCCGCGTCAAATAACTATGTTGACGATCCGCTTCAATCGTCTCGGACTAACCCCCGGCGACCTCGTTCTTGATGCCGGCGCTGGCTTTGGTCGCCATGCTTTTGAGATCGCCCGATTGGGTGGTCGCATCGTTGCTCTTGACTACGCCGATGACGAAGTGAGGATGACTCGTGCAACCTTCGGAGCGATGATTGAGGCTGACGAAATTCCTGGCGATCGCTACATCGGTGCACTGCGTGGTGACGCCACCAATCTTCCCTTCGCCGATCACACGTTTGATCGTGTTGTCACTTCGGAGGTACTCGAACACATCCAACAAGATGTCAGCGCTATCGCCGAATTAGCACGCGTTCTGCGACCAGGTGGAACTTTGGCCTGCACGGTGCCATCGTGGTGGCCAGAAAAAATCAACTGGATGCTCAGCGACGAGTACCACGCCCCCAAATCTGTGGGTGGTCACGTACGCATTTATTCGCAAACTGAACTTGAAGCAAAACTTCGCTCAGCAGGACTGATCGTCACCAGTTCACACCACGCTCACGCCCTTCACTCCCCATATTGGTGGCTCAAGTGCGCAGTTGGTCCGCGTCGTGAGGACAGCAAATTGGTTAATCGTTATAAGCAATTTCTTGAGTGGGACATCACCAAACAACCTCGTTCAATCAAGGTGGCTGAAAGGACTCTCTCTCCACTGATGGGTAAAAGTCTGATCATCTACGCCAAGAAGATGCCGGTGCCCGCATGAGCCTGATCCCCCACATTGAAGGTGTTCTCAGCGCCGATGAGGTTGTTCAAACAGGCGAATCCATCGCTGCCTTGCAACTTGACAACGGCATGATCCCCTGGTTCAAAGATGGGCATTGTGATCCATGGAACCATGTTGAAACGGCGATCGCTCTAGATATCGCAGGCCTACATAACAATGCAGAGCGGGCTTATGAATGGCTGGTTGATATTCAACATGCTGATGGCTGGTGGTTCAACTATTACCTTCCAGGCGGAATTGTCGAAGAACCAAAACTTGATACCAACGTCTGTGCGTACATCGCCGCTGGCGTTTGGCATCACTGGCTGTGCACCTGGGACCGTGGATTCGTTGATCATTTGTGGCCAACGGTTGAACGGGCCATTGAATGGGTCTTGTCAATGCGACGTCATGACGGCACAATTTTGTGGGCTAAAGAAGAGCACGCCACGCCGTGGGACTACGCCCTTCTCACTGGCTCATCAAGTATCTGGCACGCACTCACATGCGCTATCAATTTGGCTGAGTTAATCAATGAGCCACGACCACATTGGGTTCTCGCTGCCGACAAATTGCGGGGCGTCATTTCAAATCAACCTGATGCTTTTGAACCCAAGACTCGTTGGGCGATGGACTGGTACTACCCGGTGCTCACGAACGCCCTTGAAGGGGAGCAGGCTAAATCACGTCTCGCTGACCTGTGGGACACGTTCGCCATGGACGGCCGTGGAATTCGTTGCGTGAGTGACGAGCCTTGGGTAACGGCCGCTGAAACAGCAGAATGTTCGCTGGCCCATACAGCCATCGGCGATCTCAGCACTGCCACCGATTTGCTGTACTGGACTCGGGCTCACCGAACCGACGACGGTTCGTACATGACTGGAATTGTTTATCCATCTGGCGAACACTTCCCTGCTGGGGAGCGAACGGCCTATACCGGTGCAGCCATCATCATGGCCGCTGATGCCATCGCCGCAGGTTCGCCTGCGTCAAAGATCTTTGTTCCATTATTTGTTACTGATTGAAGCGTCAAGGTCGCATCTCTTTCGGCAAGACTGTTGAGGTGACTATTTCAAGCATTGCGACACACTCAAACAGCGAACTTTGCCAGCGCGCCCAAGATGCATTGCAGTCAATTGGCTCTTCGGCGACCATCACTCCCGATAGTCAGACATCAATAAGTGTTCGCTCTCCCATCAACGGAGAAATACTGGGTTCGGTTTCTCACGAACTGACTGAGGCCACGGTCGATCAAACAGTGACTGTCGCCAGCGAAATTTTCCAGTCCTGGCGATGTGTCCCAGCACCTGTGCGCGGTGAAGTCATTCGTCATCTTGGCATTGAGTTGCGCCAACATAAAGATGCTCTCGCCGATCTTGTTCAAATCGAAGTCGGAAAAATCCGCTCCGAAGCTCTCGGCGAAGTGCAAGAGATGATTGACATCTGCGACTTCGCTGTTGGTCTTTCCCGCCAACTTCACGGGCTCACGATCGC